>NZ_JAOQJL010000003.1:0-93172 GCF_025566965.1 Blautia ammoniilytica
GTGAACTACTCGGCAACTGAGTTGCCAGAGCATCTGAAATCTGGCGGGATACCGCCTTTTTCAGGGTGCGTCCATGACACCAATACTGCTTGCCTTCCGGCTATGCAGCTACCTTTATTATTTCTGGCTTTTTTAGTCCGGTTACGGACAGTTCCTTCTGTTTTCCGAATACGGAAAGATATTTCCGCAGGATATTAAACGCGCCTACCGCATCTGCATTGTATCTTACTCCGTCAGTTATATACATGCCCCGTTCTTTTCGGTTTGAGGCTTTTGCATATCTTTTTGATACCTTGGGTGATAATGGGCTGCACTGGCTGGTATAGCTTTCTTCCTGTCTTATCAATTGAATCCCATATAGTTTCAGCTTATATTCCAGCATGATATACAGCCTGTTGTATGGCAGGCTGTGGAACTTCTGGTTGGTCTTATGCCCCATATCTTTTTCTTTGCGGATATTTCGGATGTCTCCCACAACCACACAGCGGATATCTTCTTTTCTGCAGTATTCTGCAATCCATCTGGTTGCTTTGTGAAGATAATCCTTCACCGCATTCTGCTTTTTCCTGTAAAGTCTCTGGATATGTTTCGATGATTTTGGATATTTTACTCCTCTTTCCGACTGCTGTGCATACCATACAGACTGTACTCTGGCGATCTCTTTATGAAAGTATCTTTCCAGGGAAAGATATTTTCTTCCCAGGATAAAAGTACTGCCATTTCCAGAATCATAACAGGTCATCAGATTATGAAGTCCAAGATCAATCGATAAATAATGTCCATTCTGGGAGAGTTGTTCCGGCTCTTCAATCTCACAGATAACAATAAGCTCACATTTTCCGTTTTCCGGCGGATAGATCCGCAGCTGTTTTATATGATCCATGTCCCTGAAAATCTTATTTTCAAGATATAGAAATTTTTCATGGATCCCGTAGGTTTCTTCCATATAGCTTTTCAGATCCTTTGGCAGGGACAGCCGCAGCTGGTCTGAGCCTTTCTCATGCCGGATCCCCATCTGCATGTATGTGACCGGTATATTGTCCTGTTTAAAACGGGGCGGATTTGGATCTTTGATCCCTCCGGTCTTTTTCAGGATATAAAAAGATTTCCAGGCTTTATCCAGCTGCTTGCAGGTCTCCTGCGCTGTCTGTGACGGAAGCTGTCTGTACCATAGATCACCTTTATGTGCTCTTTTCTGATAATACCAGTCAGGATACTTTGCCAGTCCCAGTTCTTTATAATGATGACGTTCATAGTTGCAGATATTCCAGAGTTTGGAAGCTGCATAACACATATGCCCTATGATATTGGAATATTCCGGCCGGATTTTTGTAGATATTTTGTGTGACAGCAGCATTCCTCTTCCCCCCTTCAGACAATCTTGCGGATCTGTATTCACAGTCCGCTTTAAATTAATACGACTTGCTCTGATGTTCAATATAACGGCGGATATTTTCCTCAGATACAGATCCAATCGTTTCCACATAATAGGAATGGTTCCACAGCTCTCCCTTCCATAGCTGGTTTCTTATTTCCGGAAAACGTTCGAACAGTTTTCTTCCGGTGATCCCCTTCAGATACTTGACGATTGCTGTTATGGATAACTTTGGCGGAGCCGATACAAAACAGTGGACATGATCCCCTTCACCACATTCAAATAAATGAACAGTAAATCCCTTATCCTCAGCAATCTGCTGCACCAGTTCCTGAAGATATTCCTCAATTTCTGGTTTTAATATCTTCCGCCGGTATTTCACCGACCACACCATATGGTAGTTGATATTACACACACAAGTTCTGTAATGTATTAGTTTTTCTTTCATACATATAGTATATCATATTGAATTGTAACACGCAATAATTATTCGAACGTATTTTCGTTCTTATTATATGCCGGTTACGGCATTAATATCAAAGCATTAATATCAAAGGATGAGGAGTATTATACTATTTGCATTGTGCAGATATGCACACTCTCGCGCTTTCATCTACTACAATATATTTATGGTTAATATCCCTTACAGCCAGTAAGGAATTATCCATCTTGTTGCTTAAGCTGTTAAAATGTATGGAGCAATCGGTATATCGTCTTATTCATCTTGGACCTCGCGTCCGTTGCCGAGACTGATAACCAGCTCCTCATTTGCAGCGTTCGTTTTATGCAGGTTGAACTGCTTTCGGTACGTTCGTGTCACACCACAGTAGATGGAATAGGCAATGAGTAAAACTGGTCTTTATCCATTGCATAATCTGATTTTAAGGAGTGACAAATTTATGAATATGAATGCAGTAGGTATTGATGTTTCCAAAGGAAAAAGCATGGTTGCTATCCTTCGTTCTTATGGTGAGATCATTTCAAAACCATTTGAAGTCAAACACACAGTCAGTGGGATTCGCTCTCTCATTGAGCAGATCCAATCCATTGATGGCGAATCTCGTATTGTCATGGAACACACCGGTCGTTATTACGAACCTCTTGTCCGTGAACTTTCGAAAGCTGACCTTTTTGTATCTGCCATAAATCCCAAACTCATCAAAGATTTTGGAGACAACTCTCTCCGCAAAGTAAAGTCCGATAAAGCGGATGCAGTAAAAATTGCACGCTATACTCTTGACAGTTGGACGGAACTCAGACAGTATAGTCTAATGGATGAAATTCGTAATCAACTGAAAACCATGAACCGCCAGTTTGATTTTTACATGAAACACAAAACCGCTATGAAAAATAATCTAATCAGCATCCTTGACCAAACTTATCCGGGAGCTAACACTTATTTTGACAGCCCTGCCCGTGAGGATGGAAGTCAAAAATGGGTTGACTTTTCAGCCACCTACTGGCATGTGGATTGTGTTCGTAAACTCTCTCTAAACGCCTTTATCGACCACTATCAAAAGTGGTGTAAACGCAGGAAGTACAACTTCAGCCGTTCAAAAGCTGTTGAAATCTATGAAGCATCTAAGGAGCTTGTTTCTATACTTCCAAAAGACGATCTGACAAAGTTAATCATCAAACAGGCTGTAGAACAATTAAATACGGCTTCACAGACTGTGGAACAGCTTCGTACCATGATGAATGAGGCTGCTTCTAAACTGCCGGAATACCCTGTTGTCATGGCTATGAAAGGTGTAGGTAAATCGCTTGGTCCACAGCTTATGGCAGAGATTGGTGATGTCTCCCGATTTACCCACAAAGGAGCCATTACAGCCTTTGCAGGCGTTGATCCCGGCGTAAATGAATCCGGTTCATATGAGCAGAAAAGCGTTCCTGCTTCCAAGCGCGGTTCCAGTACTCTTCGTAAGACTCTGTTTCAAGTCATGGATGTTCTCATCAAAACAAAGCCACAGGATGATCCTGTCTACTTGTTTATGGATAAGAAACGAGCACAAGGAAAGCCTTATTACGTCTACATGACAGCCGGTGCGAATAAGTTTCTTCGCATCTACTATGGTCGAGTGAAAGAATATCTGTCTTCACTCCCAGAATAAATATCTCGTCAATACCTTTATTTTAGACCAGCGAATATCGGTGGTCTTATTTTAATGTTCAAAATCTTGCAAAAATTTTTACCTGAAATCATCAATTTGCTATTGACTTTTTATTTGCAGGCTCGGTAATTGAATTGCCGAGGATTCCCGCTTTTTGTCCTAAAATCCTTTTCCATTGGAATCGCATATTCATTTCCAATGATGTCCAGTTTTTCGTTTACCGTTAAATCTTGAGATAACAATGCTCCCAGTAACCTATGTAACTCATATTTCTCCTCATGCTTCGGAAGTTCTTCGGCAAGCCCAATCATTACGATATTAATCAAATCCATATTTCCCTTCCACGTATAGGAATTTACAACACTGTCTTTTACCAGGTGAATATGTTCTAGACTATTTTTCGGCATATTCATACAGACCCAAATGGAATAGACTCGCTTGATATCATTATAATTTGAATTTGAAAAATCTCTTTCTTTCCGTGAGGAAATCATTCGGCTTACATAAAAGATTGCCCGATTCAATATATCATATCCGTTCAGTTCGTCCTTTTGGGCTTCCACATTAATAATAATCTGTGACAATCCATCTCTCAGCCTGACATAGAATATAATGTCAAATCGTATCATTCCCTCATGAAGCTCAGGATTTTTAGAATTAAGACCAATCACACGAGATTCATCATTTTTAATAACAGTATTAGTAAGACCTGTATCTATTGGAACAGAGTTAATAAATGGTTCGCCTTCAATATAAGGCACCACATCTTTCGGATCCCAAAAGTCTTTCTCCTTTTCTACAGCACTTCTAACACTATTCTTCGGCTATATATGTATATAACTCTAAATCTGTATTTTCAACAACAGCCAATTTTCCTGCACTGCGCATCCTCGCGGAGCGTTTATCTCAGTCGGAGATTGGACTCCCACTGAGACGAACTTGCTGTTACTCACCACCTGACCAACTGAAAGAGGCGGGAGTCTTCTCGACTGAGATAAAAATCGAGCAGAAAGTCTGCTGTTAATGGCTTTCTACCCGATTTTCCTGTAAGTATGTATATTAACCTTTTACACTTCCTGCAGTCAATCCTTCAATGAAGAATCTCTGACAGGAAATAAAAACTACAAGTATTGGAATTAGACTCAGCACAGAAAGAGCAAAAACATATCCCCACTGTGTAAACTGATGCTGTCCGAAAAATCCTGAAATAGCAATGGGTAAGGTCCTTTTCAGGTCATCATTGATGACCGTATTGGCCCAGGGAAACTCTTCCCATGCGGTAAGAAAATTAAAAATGGATACGGAAGCAATTCCTGGTTTGGTTAATGGAAGAATAATCTGAAAAAAAACAGTAAATACGCTTCCTCCGTCTATATAGGTTGCCTCGTCTAACTCTCTGGGAATATTCTCTACAAATCCTTTTATCATAAATGTAGAATATGGAATAACCCATGCGACATAAAACGGAATCAATCCAGATAACTTATTGATCACCTTCAATTTAACGGCTAACTCATACTGAGGAACGATTAAAGTAGTTCCAGGTATGATCATGGTTAACATGATGAATGTGAATAAAAATTTACGTCCCGGAAATCTAAACCTGGCAATACAGAATGCCATTGCTGCGGCAACGACGGCCGCTATGGCAACTGTTACAGTGGAAACAAAAATACTGTTAATAAAATTGTTTCCAAATTTTTTCTGTCGTAAAATGTACTGGAAATTTTCCAAAGTAATTTCTTTTATTTTTGGAAAAAATCTGGGAGGATATTCATATAATGCACCATTTGGCTTCAACGCAGTACTCAGCATATAAATCATTGGAAGAACAACAATGATAAGCCCCAGAGTGAGAATCAGGTATATGATTCCTTTATAAGCCGCTTTCTTGGATATTTTCAAACTCCCACACCCCCTAATCAAGTTTACTGTGGTCCATCATCCGAAATTGAACAATTGCCAATATTCCCAATACTACTGCAATAATAAAGGAAAGCGCTGCGGAGTAACCAAATTCACCTGTGCTGAAAGCTTTATAGTACATCCAGGTTAATACACTTTCTGTCTTATGCCCTGGATTTCCATCTGTAATCATTTTGATAGATGTAAATACATTAAAGCCACCAATGGTGAGCATTACAAGTGCAAACAGAATCGTTCCTTTTATGGACGGAATCGTTACATAGAAAAATTTAGCAATGCTTCCTGCACCATCTAATGCTGCAGATTCATATAAGTCCCTTGGAACCGTCTGCAAAGCAGCTAAAAATACTACCATATTCCAGCCAATTCCTTTCCAGGTTCCCAATAGCATTGCAACACTCATTCCACCCCATCGACTGTCCAGCCAATGGATGTTTCCGCTGGTCAGATGTATTACTTTGGTGAGAAAATAGTTTAACAGTCCTTCGGTGTTAAAAACATATTTAAACACTAAGGATGCAATTACCCAGGAGGTGATAACGGGAAGGTAATATGCCACTCGATAACTAATAGAAAATTTATTAATATTGTTTATGAGCATGGCGATCAGAAGTCCCAGTATCATTTGTGCAGGTACTGTTATCAGCGTATACACAATAGAATTGGAAAATGCCAGGTGAAAATATGAATCTGTTAATACCTCTTTATAATTGGCAAATCCGATGAACTCCTGATCAAACATAGAGCCAAAATCCCATTTGAAAAAGCTGGTGATAAATAACTTTACGATTGGATAAATGGTAAAGAATCCAAAAATCAAAATACCTGGAAGGAGAAGAAATCCAATCTGGATATTCTGGCTTTTCTTTGTTTTCATACGATCCCTCCCGTTAACTTAAGAGTCTGTTCTTTTATTCTTCTGCTAATAAATCGTCTACTTTTTCTGCCAGTTCATCCATGGCATCCTGTGCGCTCTTCTCTTCGTTCATAACAGCACTTACAGCAGTTGCAAGTTCACTGTCGATTTCAGACCAGCAGGATACAGTAGGTCTGGATTCCGCAGATTTAATGGCTTCGATAAATGGTGCAAAATCTGCATTCTTTACGGTATCACTTTCGAGAGTAGCTTTATTTACCGGAATCTGGCTGCATTTTGCCATTTCTTCCTGAGCAAACTCCCCAGTCATAAATTTCATGAATTTCCATGCAGCATCTTTGTTTGCAGTATTAAACATGGAAATATCCTCGCCTCCAAGAACGGAATGAGAACCGCCCTCTCCTTTTGGCATTGGGGCTGTAGCATATTCAAAACCCGGATAAGAGCCTTCCATTTCGGAGATTTTCCATGGACCATCCATGATCATGGCATATCTTCCAGTTCCAAAACCATCCGTCATTGGGATATCTCCACTGTTCCAGCCGGTGATTGCACCTTCTTTATACAGATCCGCAAGTGTCTGGATTGCATTTACGGTTTCAGCGCTGTTTAAGTATCCGGTAGCCTTGGTCTGATCCTCATTGGTTATGGAACCACCCATGCTCCAGATAAACGGACATAAATTCCATCCTGCTAATGCTGGTTCATCATAGCCCCAGATCTGCTGGCCATTTTCATTTTCGCCTGCCAGCTTCTTGCAGTCCTCTATAAATTCATCCATAGTAGTCGGCGCAGAAAGTCCGGCATCTTCGAAGGCCTTTACATTATAAAACAGTATTTTCGTATTTGTATTTAACGCAAGTCCGTAAGTATCCTGTCCAATCTGAGCGGTACTCATGGCACTTTCCAGAAGACCGTCCGCTACTTCCTGATAATCATCCATCTCCTGGTTTAGCGGTACTAAAATTCCCATTTTTTCAAATTCAGGTACCCAGGCACTGTCAAGGCGTGCTACATCGGGAAGTGTTTCAGATTTGGCACTAATCAGAATCTTTTCATGAAGGTCTGACCATTCATGGGAAACTGCATTTACCTTAATATCAGGATTTTCTTTTTCAAACTCAGGAATCAAAACATTATTCAATGTCTCGTTTTCAGCAGACTGCTCACTATAATGATGCCAGAAATTAATGGTAACCTCTTCTGCATAACAGGGTGCTGTGCCCAATGCTGTCACAAACATTGCTGTTGATAAAATAGCGAATAATTTACTGCTTTTTCTCATCTTTCATTCCTCCTGTTTTCAATACGATACCTTCAAATGCTTTCAAAGATAATTTTATACTTCCCCGGCAGGGAATCATGTCTTCATTAAAATATTTTGTGTTTACCAGCTTTTCTGCCTCATAACTTTCGCCAGTCAAAAGATTCTTATACCTGGCAATTTCCAGAACAGGAAGCCGCACCTCATATTCCTCTTCTGTCCCATTCATAAGAACGTAAATCTGCTGATTTTCTGACTGACATAAATACCCATATATCATTTTTTTACATACAAGTGGTATAATGTTTCCTGTTCGTAGACAGGAATATGATTTTCGGATACTAATTATTTTTTTATAAAAAGATAATACTTCCGTGTTTTGTTTTTCTTTTTCCCATTCCATGCATCTTCTACAATCAGGATCATTATCACCATTTAAGCCAATTTCATCACCATAATAGATGCTTGGAGCTCCTGGAAAACACATCTGGAACAAAGCGGCCAGCTTCAATCGGCGAATATCACCTTTACAGTTCCATAAAAACCGTTCCGTATCATGGCTGTCTAATGGCTGGAAAAGTGCTTGTCTGATTTCTTCCGGATAATGAGAACGCATCTGGCAAATCCTGTGATTAAACATTTTTGCATCAATACTGCCCCTGGCAAAAAAATCTCTCACACTATCCCGAAATACATAATTCATGATACTATCTACGGATTTTCCATCTAGCAATGAAAACCCGTCTCCCCATGTTTCTCCCAAAAGGAGACAATCCGGATACGCTGATTTAATTCTGTATCTGATTCTGGCCCACAAAGAGGGATCAATTTCATCAGCTACATCCAGGCGCCATCCATCAATATGATATTCGTTCAGCCAAAAGGCCATCACATTGTAAATATATGATTGCACTTCCGGATTTGCTGTATTCAATTTGGGCATGTATCCATAATCTCCAACACATTCATAATCCGCATCGGTTTCAGATACTTCTACAGGAAATCTCTTGATATAAAACCAGTTACAATACCGTGATAATTCCTGTTTTTCAATTACATCCTGAAACGGAGCAAAATGAATGCCACAGTGATTGAATACTCCGTCAAGAATGATTTTTAACCCATATTTATGACAGGTCTCAACCAGTTCCCGGAATGTTTCCTTTGATCCAAACGAAGGATCGATCTCCAGATAATCCGTTGTAGCATATTTGTGATTAAAATCCCCTTTAAATATAGGAGTCAGATACAGGCATTCTACTCCAAGAGAATCCAGGTATTCCAATTTTTCCAAGATTCCTGCCAAATCTCCGCCCATATAATTCTCTCTATTAGGAGCAGTTCCCCATTCCTGGCATCCGGGAGGATTATTAGAAGGATTTCCGTCAGCAAAACGTTCCGGGAAAATCTGATAGTAAATCACACCTTTCGCCCATTCAGGAATTTTTAAAACATTAGTTTCATTTGCATAGAGAAATTCATAAAAACCATCTCTGGGTTCATTTTCACTGGTGTCCCATGCATTCTGAAAATAAAGCTTTCCTGTGTTGTCAATCAACCTGAAATAATATTTCAAATATCTTAACGTATCTGTTGTAATCACTTCAGCTGTAAAATGGTCTCTCACTTCATCTCTGATCACACGCTGCATAGGATAACTGCTGATTTTCTCCGGTGCAGTTCTTGGGAAAACCAGCAATTCACAGGTTTTGATATCACCAGCCGCGGCATGTATCGTCACCACTAATCTCTTTCTGCTGGCAAGATACACATCTGGATAGCCTGCGTGATGTTGTACTGCCGGTATATTCATTTTTTCTCCAATTCCGCATTGGTTTTGATATACTTTCGTTATTATACATTTTGAGTAGAAGCTCTTACAATTAACTCTGTAGAAATCAGGTTCTCTCTTTGTATATAATCTTGATCTTTTATTTTATTGATCAAAACCTCTGCTGCCATTTCCCCAAGCTTGTAGGTATCGATATCCACTACGGTAAGTGGCGGATCCATATATTCAGCAAAGGGATAATTATCAAAAGTTACGATTCCAATTTCCTTGGGTACCTGTTTTCCAATTTTCTTCATAGCCTGCAGTACGTGAAAAGCAATTATATTGTTAGAACATAAAAACGCGTCTACATTTTCCTGTTCTGTTGCTTTTATAATTTTTCTTTCCAGTTCTTCCTTATTCTTCTCCTTGAAAATAATACAGGTATCTTTTTTATCCAAAGCTTTCTCATAACCCTGGATTCTTCGTTTGGTAAACATGGCATCCAGATCATCTGCTGCATAAGCAATCTTTTTATAGCCACAGTTAATCAAATGCTCAACTGCTTTTACGCTTCCCTGGAAATTGTCCATATCTACCCAGTTCATAGTTTCATTTTTTTCCGGTTTTTCTCCCATTACTATCCATGGAATATTTTCATTTTTCAGGGCTGATAAAATATTCTGGTTCAATTCTGAAGCAGTCAGAATTAACCCATCCACTCTGTGTCCAAAAATCAGTTCACATGCCGGAGAACTTTTTTCTTCCACATCATTTGTGATCAAAAGACTGTAACCGTTTCTCTGTGCTACTTTTTCCATTGCATAAACACTTCGTGTGAAAAAGGTATTGGCAAATGCATTCTCATTGTCAGCATCTACAACTAATCCAATCGTAAGAGATTTTCCTTTCGCAAGGTTTCGTGCAAGGCTGTTGGGATGATAATTAAGCTCTTTCATTGCTTTATAAACTTTATTTTTCATCTCATCTGAAATAGGTGCTGTTCCATTAATCACTCTTGATACAGTTGATTGAGAAACTCCCACTTTTTTTGCGATATCATTTAATGTTGCCCTCATATGCATCCTCCCTGATATAAGATTATTCTTCTGATCTTTATGTAATCATGATTTTGGTGTTTTGACACCAAAATTATATTCTTGAATTAACCCTGTTGTTTTATCGTTATTATAATCTTATATCCAGCATTATGCAAGCGGTTGCATTCCATAGTAAAAAAATTTTGGCATGACCTCCTTTCATCTTTTTGTTATGCAAGCGGTTGCATAGTTTGGTAATTATATACGCCTTCGTTATGAAAGCGCTTGCATTAACTATGCTTTATTAATACCACTTCTTATCAGAAATGTCAATTCAATTTTAAAAGAAACTGATATTTTGTGTATTCTACACAAATTCATGCTCTTATTATTGTGATACCAGGATTGTGGGAGTGCATAGCACGAAACAGTCCGTAGGTATCATAGCCTCGGGCTTTTGTCCGAGGCATCATTTTCTAACATACTTAAGTATGATTCAGAAAAATACAGAGCAGTTATACAAAATATGTGTAACTACCCTGTATTTGGTGAGTTTTCTCCTGTGTTTCAAGGGAAAACAATAATTCTGTTATCTGTTATATCTTTTCTTTTTGCTTACAATTGCTGTGCTGATGGCTACACCGGCACTGGCAATCAACATAGCAAACCATAAAGGCACATTACTGGTATCACCTGTTTGGGGAATGGTGGTCTTTTCTGCTTTGGAGCTTGCTGTATCGCTTGTTTTAGGACCTTCCGTTTCACTTGTTATTGGTTTTTCCGTTTCTTCTGTATTCGGCTTGTTTTCGCTGGGGGTTATGGTCGGCGCAGGTTTACGCTTCCAGGTCGCTTCATATGTTGCATTTCGTCTGTTATATCTTCTTCTGTTTTACTTTCTCCTGAATTACCCTCTTCTGCACTACTTTCTTCTGTACTGCATTCTCCTGTTTTGCTTTCGTCTTTTATGCTTTCGTCTGCTTTGCTTTCGTCTGTTACACTCTCTTCGGTTCTGTTTTCTCCCGGTGTACTTTCCTGCTTTGACATCTAAGTCTTTTCTGCTATGGTATCCTTATCTTCCGCAGCAACCGTAGTATCCTCAGTTGCAAATGCTGTTGCAGGCATCACAGACAACAACAGGCAGCCTGTGAGCAAAACAGACAAGCGCCGGACCTTTCCCTTCTTTCTTCTTTCTTTTTTCATTTTTCATAACCAGCCACCATTCTTCCTTTCATTCATAGCTATACTTTTTTGTCTACTCTAATTATAGCATTAGCTCTGCTGGTTGGAAAAATGTTTTTTAGAGGTTGTTATGTAAAAAGAAAAAATATTTCACTTATCTCTTAATCTGTCCATAATAGGCATTATTGCCATGCTTCCTGTAATAATGCTTATCCTGCAGTTCCTGGGGTGCCGGTTTTACATGCGGATTGATCAGCTCACAACGACACGCCATCTTAGCAACTTCCTCAAGCACAACAGCATTATGCACGGCTTCATGAGCATCCTTACCCCAGGTAAAAGGTCCGTGATTCTTGCAGAGCACAGCAGGTACAGCTTCATAATCAAGTTGTTTGAAATGCTCTGCGATCAGAACACCTGTATTTTTTTCATAAGCTTCATCGATTTCCTCTTTTGTCAGGTTACGCACACATGGAACCTCTCCATAAATATAATCTGCATGTGTTGTACCATAGCATGGAATGGATCTGCCGGCCTGAGCCCAGCTGGTTGCCCACTCAGAATGTGTGTGCACGATTCCTCCGATATTCGGGAATTCATTATACAAAACCACATGTGTAGGAGTATCAGAAGAGGGATTATATTCACCTTCTACTTTATTTCCATCAAGGTCAACTACTACCATGTCTTCTGGCCTTAGCTTATCATACTCTACACCACTGGGCTTGATTACAAAAAGTCCTTTTTCACGATCAATACCACTAACATTACCCCAGGTAAAAGTGACCAATCCATATCTGGGAAGATCCATATTTGCTCTGTAAACTTCTTCTTTTAATTTTTCAAGCATACTCGTTCTCTCCTTTTCACACAACGTAAGCCATCGTTTCCGGTAAATACATGGTTATCTTGGAAATCCTGCTCCAAAAAAATTCAACATCTTTTCACCTCGTCTCATATCTTCAAGTAAAGTACTTGTTATATACTATATCAGTTACTGCTTTTTCAGACAAGACTTTGTAATACTGGATATGACTTAATCCATAGAAAAACAAAAAGTTAAATACAGAACGTTCTTATTCATCGCCACCAATGGATTTCTGTTACAAGAAGCAATACAATACTAAGAATCAAGATGGGCACCCTGAATTTCACTATTTTCTTCCCCAATTTTACCATCATAAAATTTTCACTTCCTTTTATATTTGTCTATATTTTTCTTGATTATATCTTAGGCTTTCTCTTAACAACAACAAACAATCCCCCTGTTTTGTTAAAAAACCAGACAAATATATATGGTTTTCCTAATAAAAATATTTCCGATCAACCTGCTTTTTGTGTCTGACATAAAAAGAGCCGCTGTGTTTTTACAGCGGCCTTCCAATTCTCTCATATTATATTACTTTTATCTGGCAAACCTTCATAGCCTCCAGCGCCTGTTCATGGCTCTTGGGCGTTACGCCTGCACAGCAAAGGGAATCCACGATAATTGGCACCTCCGGCAAAAATGCTTTCAGCAGCATAGCATTGGAGATCACGCAGATATCTGTACAAAGACCAACCAGGGTAATACTGTGGATAGTCTGGGATTTATGAAATTCCTTTAGAACCTTTCCTAATGTTTCGCTGCCAAAAGTTGGCTTGTCAATTGGGCCTGATTCCAGAAGCTCTGCGATCTCATCCCTGATCTCCCAGCCGTATGTTCCCCGGATGCAGTGCTCCACAGGAAGCATTCTTCCCTCCTGGGTCTGAAGATAATCACCGCTGTGAGTATCTCTGGTCGCCAGCACCAGACCGTTGAAATTCTTTATCTTGTCCACCACATTAGGCACGATTGCTTCCGCCTCTGGCGTGCCAAGGGCTCCGTCAATAAAATCATTCTGCATATCGATCACAACTAAAATGTCCATATTCATCCTCCGTGTTTCACATGCCATACCAGATACCATATAATTTCTGGAAATGATGTCTGCTACCCTATCTGCAGCTATCTGTCTGGGCCATTTTGCTGATGCCCGGATTGCCGTCAAGATGCTGTGTATTCAATGTTTTTCTTTTCAGTCTTTCCTGCTCAGACTGTTTCAGGATGTAATCCTTGATTTCTTTTGCGTGTTTGATATGCAGCAGTTTAAGATCCGGATCTGTTACATCTCCGGTAAAGCAATGAATGGTGCCAAGCCCAAGCATCCGCTCAAACAGGCGGGTCTCAAGACGAACATCAATCACCTTATATAAATAACAGTCATTCTCTTCTTTTTTTAATAAACCTGAATCTACAGTTATGATCTCATCTGTTACAGTATAAGAAGTAAAAGTCCATGGTAAGCCCAAAAACAACAAGGAACGCTTTTTTTCTTTGTAAGTCATAGTCATATCTCCCTTCCTTTGCCATTGATTTCATCATGTAAATCTAAAAAACAGATGCATCACTGCACCCAAAAGCATATCGTAACGGTTCATTACCCTTACAATTACCTTCTGAATAGTTACAGCAAATCAATGAATCAGTAAAAATGTACCTTATTTTTGATGAACTGTCAATGCCCGCTGTATAAGCTCCAATGTTTTTTGTGAGTATTGCTATATTATCACCTGAATTTTCGTAAAGGATTCTTTGCGATTTAGGCTTGACTTTTCTCTGAAAACCTGTAATATAGATATTGCAACATTTGCACTATATTTAGTTGCCAATCAGACAATTATACACAATATATAGGTATATGAAAGAAAGGAAGGGAAAGCATGGAAACAGAGATCAGAACAAATGTTATCAAGCGAAATGGCGAAGAAGTGATCTTCGACAAGAGCAAAATCATAAATGCGATCAAGAAAGCCAATGAAGAGGTTCCGAAGATCCATCAGCTCAGCGAATTCCAGATCATGGCAGTTGCCGAGACTGTGGCTTCCAGAGCCTTGGCTGCCTCTCATGCAGTCAATGTAGAAGATATCCAGGATATGGTAGAGACTGGTATTATGGAGATGCGTGGTTACGAGGTAGCGCAGAAATATGTACGATACCGTTACAAAAGAGAGCTTACCCGTAAATCAAATACCACAGATGATAATATCCTCTCCCTGCTGGATCAGATCAATGAAAACGCCAAGCAGGAGAACTCCAATAAGAATCCTACTATCAACTCCACCCAGCGTGATTATATGGCAGGTGAAGTAAGCAAGGATCTTACTATGCGTGTGTTGCTTCCCGAAGATATTGTACGTGCACATGAAGAAGGGATTATCCATTTCCATGATTCAGATTATTATGCCCAGAGGGAACACAACTGCGATCTGATCAACCTTCAGGATATGCTTCAAAACGGTACTGTGATCAGCCAGACCATGATCGAGAAGCCACACAGTTTTTTCACAGCATGTAATGTTACCACCCAGATCGTTGCACAGGTAGCCAGCAACCAGTATGGCGGTCAGTCCTTTACCTTGGCTCATCTGGCTCCATTTGTAGATATTAGTCGTCAGAAGCTTCGCAAGAAAGTTGTAGCGGAACGTATCGCCTGTGGAGAGTCCATGGATGAAGAGATCATTGACAAGATCACAGAGCGCAGACTGAAAGACGAGATCCAGAGTGGTATCCAGACGATCCAGTATCAGCTGATCACACTGATGACCTGTAATGGACAGGCTCCATTTGTTACCATCTTCATGTATTTGGATGAAGTGCCGGAAGGCCGTACAAGAGATGACCTTGCAATGATCATTGAGGAAGTTATGGCACAGCGTATGCAGGGTGTTAAGAATGAGCGTGGTGCCTGGATCACTCCTGCATTCCCTAAACTGATCTATGTTCTGGATGAAGATAATATTACAGAAGATTCCAGATACTGGTATCTTACAGAATTAGCTGCCAAATGTACTGCCAAACGTATGGTTCCGGATTATATTTCCGCCAAGATCATGCGGGAACTGAAGGGAGGCAATGTTTACCCGTGCATGGGCTGCCGCTCTTTCCTGACAGTAGAGGACTCTCAGCGTAATGCAGATGGTTCTTACAAGTTCTATGGCCGTTTTAATCAGGGTGTTGTTACCATCAATCTGGTAGATGTAGCCTGCTCTTCCGAAGGCAATATGGACCGTTTCTGGCAGATTCTGGATGAACGTCTGGAGCTTTGCCACCGTGCACTCCGCTGCAGACATGAACGCCTTCTTGGTACTGTTTCGGATGTAGCACCTATCCTGTGGCAGTATGGTGCACTTGCCAGACTTCAGAAGGGTGAAACTATTGACAAGCTTTTATATGGCGGCTACTCCACTATTTCACTTGGATATGCAGGTATCCACGAGATGTGTGTACGAATGACAGGCAAATCCCATACGGATCCGGAAGCCCGCCCCTTTGCCCTTCAGGTTATGCAGCGTTTAAATGACAAATGTGCCCAGTGGAAAGCAGCTGAGAATATCAGTTATTCCGTATATGGTACTCCTATGGAATCTACCACTTATCGTTTTGCTAAATGCCTGCAGAAGCGCTTTGGTATCATCCCAGGCGTAACAGACCGTAATTATATTACCAACAGCTATCATGTGCATGTAACAGAGGAAATAGACGCTTTCACCAAGCTGAAGTTCGAGGCCGCATTCCAGAAGTTATCTCCTGGCGGTGCTATCAGCTATGTAGAAGTTCCCAATATGCAGAATAATATTCCTGCTGTTTTATCTGTTATGAAATTCATTTATGACAACATCATGTACGCAGAATTAAATACCAAAAGCGATTACTGTGACATCTGCGGTTATGATGGGGAAATTCTGATCAAAGAGGATGACAATGGCAAACTGATCTGGGAATGCCCTAAATGCGGTAACCGTGACCAGAATAAAATGAGTGTTGCCCGCAGGACCTGCGGATACATTGGCACCCAGTTCTGGAATCAGGGTCGTACCCAGGAGATCAAGGATCGTGTGCTTCATCTGTAAAACTGATTATCTGTTCCAAAGGAGATTATATCATGCATTATGGTACTATTAAGCCATATGACATTGCCAATGGCACCGGCGTTCGTGTAAGCCTGTTTGTTTCCGGCTGCCGTCATCATTGTAAAGGCTGCTTTAATTCCGAAACCTGGAACTTTGATTATGGACAGCCCTTTACAGAAGCAACACACAGATCCATCATAGAGTTTATGAAGCCTTCATATATAGAAGGCTTCTCTCTTCTTGGCGGTGAGCCTTTCGAGCCTGAGAACCAGCAGGTTCTTGCAGGTCTTCTGAAGGATATTCGCAAGACCTATCCGGACAAAACCATCTGGTGCTACACCGGTTATCTCTACGATGTGGATCTGATCCCGGGAGGTAAAGTCTATACCCCATTTACAGAAGAAATGCTTTCCTGTATAGATGTTCTTGTAGATGGTGAATTTGTAGAAGCCTTGAAAGACATTTCCCTTGCTTTCCGAGGCAGCAGTAATCAGAGGATCCTGCATTTACAAGAAATCCGTAAGCAAGCATAAGCATAACATATGAAATATCAGATCAAAAAGATCCTGTACCAACTCCGCAGATTATCATTTCTGCGAATTGATACAGGATCTTCTTTTGTGGTCAAATGTTTGTCCCCTCTGACCTTTAAGCCATCCCCAGTCTTCTTGCTTCTTTGATCAAGTCAAACAGACGATGGTTACAAGTTCCCTCCGGCACTTCTGTAACGATCACACGCTGGCATTTCTTCATTAGAGTCAGTGCCTGCTCATAGGTTTCCCTTGATATGTCAGAAAAAGGCTGCTCTGTAACTGTTTGTGCGGCCAGTTCTTTGGCTAATCGATAATCAATATCATTGGTATAAAGGATGCCTGCTGCAAATGGTATCCCCTCTTTTTGAAGGGAACGGTAGACCGGAATCCCGCTTCCTGCCCCTGAGATCACAAACACCTTTGGCTCCCCTTTTGGTCTTGGAAGTTCAATACTTCCAAAAACAGGATCATAAAAACCATTGTTGATCTCATACAAATCCCTGATGATCTCTTCTTTAAAAATCTCCTCCGGAACCCCGTAATGGGAAATCTGCTCTCCCTTTACGCAGATGATCTTATCTGCAATCTTCTGGGCAAGATCGATCTCATGAAGGGACATAACCACTGTGATCCCTTTTTCCTTTGCCATAGAACGAAGAATGGATAAAAGATCCAGCTTATGACGGATATCCAGAAATGAGGTAGGCTCATCCAGAATGATCATATCCGGTTCCTGACAAATTGCCCTTGCAAGCAGCACTCTCTGTCTCTGACCGTCACTGATGGCATTAAAATCCCTGCCGCCTAGCTCCACTGCATGGACAGCCTTCATCGCCTGATCTACCTTGTCTTCATCTTCTCTTGAAAGCACGCCAAGTCTTCCTGTATAAGGATAACGCCCTGTAGCAACAATATCATGACAGGTCATCAGTTCCGGTCGGATCCTTTCAGTAAGTACCACTGCCATTTCTGTAGACAATGTCTTATAAGATAATCCCTGCAGATCCCTGGAGGCAATATAGACTCTCCCGCCGATCAGTTCCAGCTGCCTGGTAATACTTTTCAAAATGGTAGATTTACCAGATCCGTTAGGCCCGATGAGAGTAACGATCTCACCTTTTTCAATGTTAATATTAATATCATGGATCAGGGCCTGTTTGTGATAACCTACTGCCAGATCCTTCATCTGAAAATAATAATCCATCAGGCCTGCCTTCCTTTCTTGCGAAGCATCATTACGATTACTACCGGGGCACCGAAAATAGATGTTACTGTACTGATATTCAGTTCCAGTGGTGAAAAGGCCATTCTGGCGATCAGGTCACACATCATACAGAACACAGCGCCTCCCAGGAACACGCCTGGAATCACCACAAGTGGCCTGGCTGTTTTCAACGCCAGCTTTACCAGGTGAGGCACTGCGATCCCCACAAAAGAGATCGGTCCGGCAAAAGCAGTAACACATCCGGAAAGGATACTGGATAAAAGGATCAGGGCGATCTTAAATACTTTAATATTTACACCCATGCTCTGGGCATAAGCCTCCCCAAGCTGGAATGCACCAATAGGCTTTGCCATGAAAAACAGGATCAAAAAGGTAATCCCTATGATAATGGCAGAAACCTGCACATTGCTCCAGCTCATTCCGGAAAAACTGCCCTGGGACCATCCATGAAGATTTACAATGTCCGAATCCTCTGCAAAGGTGATCACAAAATCTGTGATGGCAGAACAGATATATCCGATCATGATTCCGGCTACCAGAAGGGTGGCCATGCTGTGCAGCCTTCTGGAAAACAGAAGGATAAAAGCCACCGATATAAGCGAACCAATAAAAGCCGCCACAACCAGTGTATAGGAAGAAACCACATGGAATCTTTGAAGGAATACGATCATAGTCAAAGCAACCATCATCTTCGCTCCGGAGGAAATCCCAAGCACAAACGGACCTGCAATAGGATTTGAAAAAAAGGTCTGTAATAAAAATCCGGAAAGAGAAAGCCCTCCTCCCAGGATGGCTGCCATCAGGATCCTGGGAAAACGGATTTTCCAAATAATATTGTATGCTGTAGCATCACCGCTTTTGGTGAAAATGATCTTGAAAATATCCGGGACTGATATGTGTACACTTCCTGTGTTAATATTCAGTACAGTGATCAGGCAAAATGCAAAGATCAGGCCTATAAAAACCACTGCATATCTGGATCGTCTCCGGAAATTTTCCATATGAAAGCTTGTATTTTCTGTTGATCTCTCCATCAGCTCACCCTTGTAAGGAAGGTCATATCCTTCTCATCTCCGTCTGTCAGCATCAGATGCACATCCTTGATCAGTTCTCCTACAATGTCTGTAGCCTGATACAGCTGTTTGCCTGTACACCACACATTGCCGTCTTTTACTGCTTTAAAATCTGCAAACAGATCGCTTTTTGCAAGAAGATCGTCAATGCTTGTAATAGGGCTGTCAATGGATGCATTATAAATAAGGTAGTCTGCATTCACCGCCTGATTATAGAATTCCTCCATGGTAAGGCGGACAGAAGATCCTGTGCCTTCTGTATTTTTCAGATCAGGAAAAATATATCTTCCCCCTGCAATCTCGATCATCTTGGGAATATAGTCATCACTGGTATGAACTACTGCGGATCCATCCGTATTGATATAGAAATAAGCAACGGTTTTCTCTGTGTTGGTAAACCCGCTTAAATCCTCAATCACCTTTGCCTGATCATCAAAGAATGCCGCTGCTTCCTTCTCTTTACCAAGCAGCACGCTGTAAAGCTTCACCCATTCCGTTCTTCCCAGCGGATGTGTTTCATAACTAGAGTGATCGATCATAACCGGGATCCCCAATTCTTTGATCATCTCAGCCACCTTTGGAGAATGAAGGATCATGGTAGATTCAATAGCAAGATCACAATCCTCATTGATCAGAAGCTCATAATCCGGTTCATCATATTTTCCTGCAAAAAGAATCTTTCCATCTTCCATAGCCTGAGCTGCATCATCCACATACCAGCCGGAGGCCTGTGTCCCTGAAAGTCGGATGCTGTCCAGCCCGTCAATGGCATTGAACAAAGCCATTGCTGAAGTTGCAGCCAGGTAGATCCTGGAAACCGGCTTCTGGATCACAGTAATGCTTTTGTCCATATCTGCCGGAGCTTCTTTGCCTTCCGGAACCACAAGGAACTGACCGTCATCTTTAATATCGATCAGCGCATATCCGTCATTGTAATAAAACACATGAAAACACTGCGCATATTTCAGCTCCATTTCTGACTCATAGGTAAGTCCAGGGATCTGAGGTGCCTCATCCTTAAACTCCTCATCCGCTGCTGTGTCTGAAGCAATTTCTTCTGCCATTACAGGTATGCCTGCTGTAGTAAATGCCATCACAGCAGTAAGCAAGACAGCACATATCCTCTGTTTCATTTTTTTATTAAACATGGATCTGTCTCTCCTTTCTACTTTCTGTTGTTATTGTTATTTCACATCAAAGATTGTCTTGTAAACTTCTTCCCATTCTGCCACTGCCTCATCATTTTCTTCATCTGAAGATCGGTCTACAATGAACGGGATCTCAAGGAGTGCAAATCTCTGGGCAGTGCTCCTGAGTTCTTCTGTTTTTGCATCCAGATCCTCTTCTGTCTTAGGAAGGATATCGGATGGCAGGATGGCAAGGGTGCACTGGCTTTTCAGCATAGTCTTATAATCCAGGTCTGTATAAGTCCCTGTGCTTTCCAAAGTTCCTGCTTCCACAGCAGATGACAGAGCTTCAGGAAGATCGGTAAGGTCTGATCCTATCATGGAAATCTTGTCTGTCAATCCCAGCTTATCCATGGCCTCCGCTGCATTTGCAGAGTCTACATAAGTTTTCTCTACAGGCTTCCGGATCAGGATCACATCTTTATCAAGACCTGCCGGAACATCTGCATCTTCCGGAACAATCAGATATTTGATCACATTTCCCATATAAAGCTGTTCGATCTTATCCCCTGTAGATTCTGCCGGAGCAGAAGAACCGCTTTCCTCTTCAGGAGCTGCTGCCATGGATTGTTCCTCATCAGAAGCCACAGCTGCTGTTTCTTCGTCCTCAGATACTGCTGCTGTTTCTTCTGTATTTTCTTCGCTTTCTGCTTGAACAGATTCTTTTGTACGGGCAGTATCAGTGGTCATATCCACCTCAAGAAGTGTAATGTCATTTTCATAATGATACACTTTCAGGTGTTTTGCATGTTCCAAAGTAGTTTCATCCTTGTACTCAAGACCGGTGATCTCCGGAGCTTTGTCGTCCAGTTTTTTATTACCAGTGGAAACCATACTGTCAGAAGAAGAAGGATTTTCTTTGTCTTTGTCACTTTTGTTATCTGCACCATTCAGATATACAAATATACTGTATTGGATCTCATGAGGCACAGACATTCTGGTGGTCATACCAATGATAGAATTATTTTTATTTAAGGCTACAGGAATCACAAATGTGGAACCGCCGCCGCTGTGATCCGGATAGTACATATTTCCGTTAGCTTTCACATAGCCGTATGCATCACTGCTGAAAGTAATGGTCGCATATGCCTGACCACCTGTAATGGATACCTTGCTGCAGCTGATCTGCACCTTACCGGTTCCACCGGACCAGGAAAACTTATCCGGTACATAAGAACCATCCTTCAGCCCTGTAGAGCTGTCCACCTTAGATGTACCGCCGCTAAGATCGGATTCGTATTTAGATTCCTTGTCCACATCCTTTCCTGGTGTTTGTACCTTATTGTTTTTCTTGTTTTTATCTTTTTTGTCTTTTTTATTTTTATCCTTTTTATTGTTTTTCTTTTTGTCATCCTTCTTTTTGTTCGGATCACTGCTATTATCCTTATTTTCCTGATCTGGATTAGATGGATCCTCCTGAACATTCAGATCTGCGATCTTTTCCAAAGTACCGGAATTAAAAGTAAGGATACGGTCATACCACAGATTATGACTCTTGGAATGTCCAGCTACTGCAATGCCTGTATCCAGGGCAGAAACAGGTACCGGATATGTGTATTTGCCTGCTGCATTTGGAGTAAAAGGAATCCAGGTGGAGCGGTCAGCCTGATCTGCTTCTTCTTTTGTGCCCATAAACAGATAATCATAGCCTACACCGCTAAGTGTAAGGATTGCTGTCATCACACCATCTTTGGAGGTAAGCTGACAGTCTACCACACGGAACATAAATGCGCTGGAGGTAACATTGATCTTATATACTCCATTTGGAATAGCCGGAGCTGGTGTCTGAGTTGGGGTTGGAGAAGGTATCTGGGTCGGCTCTGGGATAGCGGTCGGTTCCGGTATGGCAGTAGGCTGGGGACTATCTGTGGGTTGGGGAATACTGGTGGGAGCCGGCACCACATCCGGGACTGTAATGGTACAGTCTTTGGCTGTATACCATTTGATCTCTCCGCCGTTATTGCTGTTTCCCGGCACAACAGAAAGAGCCTGGTTTTTCATTTCTGCAGGAACATCAAAGGTAAAGCGATAGGTTCCATCTGTATCAGTAGTTCCTGTTATTACCTTTGATTTATCTGCATCTTCTTTTTTTCCTACATACAGTCTGTCAAACACACTGTCATTGCCTTTCACCACCAGGGTGATCTTGCCTTCAGCTGCTGTATAGTCTGTAATGCTTGATCTGAACTCTTTATCCTTGAAAATATCTTCCTCTTCCGGATCTTTTTCTTCCGGGTCTTTTTTTTCTGTATCTTCTTTTTCAGGATCTTTTTTTTCTGTATCTTCTTTTTCAGGATCTTTTTTTTCCGAGTCTTTGGATTCTGTATCTTTCTTTTCAGTATCTTTCTTTTCAGTATCCTTCTTTTCTGATTCCTTTTCCTGGGAATCTTTCTTTTGCGGATCTTCTCCTTCAGAGTCTTTAGACTCATTAACAGCTTCCTTTTTATCGGTTTCTGCATTATTTAGTGCTTCTTTTTCTGGCACAACTGTAGGTGAAACAGATATCTCCGGCATTTCTGATGGCTGGGGAGCCAGGGAAATGGCAGGGATCTGATCACTGTTCTCCTGATTCTCACCAAAAGCTGCCACAGCTGGAGTGACGGACATGGCAGCAGTTAAAAAAAGTGCAAGAAATCTTGTTGAATTACGTTTCATATGAATCTCCTCTGTTAAACAGGAATCTGTCCTGCAAAATATTGTGCCACACAATGCTTCACAGGACAGTTTTCTTTATCTGTATCTACTATTGTTTATTTGTAACTGTAAAAATACGGAACAGTTACATTTATTTTACTTTTACTGTGCAGGTTGCTTTCTGCTTGCCTACAGTAACTGTGATCTTAGCGGTTCCTTTTTTCAGGGCTTTTACTTTTCCCTTGGAATCTACGGTTGCCACTTTCTTGTTGCTGGACTTAAATGCTGCTTTCTGTCCGGTTGTTTTGGGAGTGGTTGTTACTTTTAATTTGGCAGACTTGCCAGCTTTTAAGGTAAGCTTGCTCTGTACCTTTACACTGGTGCATGGATCCACAACAGAAACTTTCACGGTTGCCTTCTTGCCGTCTGCTGTTACTGTAATCGTAGCTTTGCCGGCTTTCTTTGCAACGATCTTACCTGTCTGGTCTACTGCTGCCACATTCTTATTGGAAGATTTCCATTTCAGGGTTGTGGTTGCACCTGTTGGATTCACTTTATAAGAAACATAAGTCTGAGTTCCCTTATTCATGGTAAGGGCTGCCTTTTTTATCTTAAGGGATTTTACTTTTACTGCTTTTTTGGTTACTGTTACAGCAATGGTCTTTTCCTTAGATCCTGCTTTTACAGTGATCTTGGTCTTACCTGCTGCTTTTGCAGTGATCTTACCAGCATCGTTTACTGTAGCAACGGAAGGATTCTGGGAAGTGTATACCACCTTGTCTGTGGTATTTGCAGGTGTTGCAATGGCACTGACTGTCCTGGAGGCTCCTGCCTTTAAGGTAAGCATGGAAACAGAAACCTTTAATGAAGTTGCTGCAACTGCTGCAGGTGTGGGAGCCGGCGTCTCAGTAGGTGTTGGTGTAGCAGTAGGTGCCGGTGTAGCAGTAGGTGCCGGTGTCTCATTCAATGTTACATGAAGAGTATAGGCGATCTCATGTGCCATGCTCATACCTGTAGTCAGTGCAAGGATCTTCACATCTTCATTCAGGTCAACCGGGATCCTGTATGTAACGCCGGAAGTATTCACTGTACCGTTAAATAACTGATTGTTTGCCTTTACATAAACATATTTCTTGCTGCTGAATGTAACATCTGCAAAAGCCTTGCCATTTTCAACAATTACCTGTGGGCAGGTAATTGTCACTTTACCTGTACCGCCGGCAGCTGTGAAATTCTCCGGTGTATAAGTACCATCAGGAAGTGCTGTACTGTTATCTACAGGATCTGTAGCAGCTGCAAGAAGCTTGGCGGAGTTGAAGGTGATCGTTTTATCCTGCCAACCACTCTTATTGGAATGTGCAGCCACATTGATAACCTTATCCAGTTTGGCAACTGCAAACGGTCCGAATACATACTGTTCTTTACCATTACTATCCTTTACTACAGATGAATAAGTCATCTGATTAGCAGTATCTGCCTCTGCCGCCTCTGCTGTTCCAAAATAAAGCTTATCCCTGCCAGTGCCGGAAAGAGTAATGGTAGCTGTCATTACTCCATCTTTGTCACTATATAAAGTAGCTGCTACTACCCGGAACATTGTGCCAGTACAGGTCACTCCCGGTGCAGCTGCATCAGAAAAATCAAAGGTATAATATCCCTGTGCTGCAACAGTTCCCAGATTCTCTGCATCTTCAGCTACCGGTGCGGCTTCCTCCGGATAAGCGGTAAATGCACCATCTAATACATCAGAGGTCACTTCCTCCTGGTCTGTAAACTCAGCAAAATCTGCCTCCTCAGACTCATCAAAAGCCTCATCCTCTGTTACATCCTGTACATCCACTACTGCTGCAAGATCTTCCCCAAATGCAGGAAGCACACTCCCTGTTGTCATTGCAGCGCAAAGAAGCATTGCAAGAATGATTTTTCGTTTTTTCATGATCTTTATCCTCCTGTTATTTCCAATCAATTTGAATGAAGACATGTACTGCTGTACAAAAAAGAAGCCTGCTTCCGGCTTGGAAACAGGCATCACAATTGCTCATATCATTATATGCATAGCCCAAAAACATATGTGCAATAAAACAATACAAGAAATAGCAATGAATCGCTTTCGTCGGAAGCTTCCATCTTCAGCATTCACAGCAGGTTTCCTGGCTCACAGATCAACAGATATCTGCTCCTTCTCAAGAAGAGACGGCTTCCATGAGTCCTATCGGATCCAGGCTTCTTCTCAATGGTCCCTGCAGTATCCTCCCTGCTCACAGTGACCGGATCGTTCAGGACTTCCACCTGATTCCCTTTAACAGCCGGAATCGTTGCCTCCTGGCTGACACTGTAAACGGTCTTTATTCATTTCCTGTATTATAGCAAAAGCATTTTTTGAAATCAATACGATTTCCTTTAAAATTGTGAAAAATCAAACAAAATCACACATTCTTATGATGCCTGTTTACAGCTCTGTAGCAGCCACGCAAAATCAGCTGATGTAATGGCTGCTGCAGATTTCCTCCGTTTCCAGCAGATTTCCATCCTGGTCATATACATGACGATAAGTTTTGTAGCTTTGTGCATCCAGCTGCTGGGTAGTCACCTTTACTGTATTGGAATTTGTTTTTGTACCATAGATCTTCACATTAACGGAACCATCTGCATAAGTGGCAGAGATCCGGATAGGATACTCAGTATTATTGCAAAACTGAAAGTCAGGATCTCCCCAGGATACAGCAGCATCCAGCCCAGCCGGCACATAATCTACCCTGCCGGAATGATTGGTACGCTTTACAATTTCCAGATCTGCATATAGGCATGCATTAAACAAGGTGGTGGAAACCTGACAGATCCCTCCGCCGATCCCTTCTGCATGCTGTCCGTTTACAAACACACCGGCAGCCTTATACCCTCTTTCGGCTGTACGCTCTCCTAAGGTTTCATTGTAAGAAAAGGTCTCACCAGGCATCAGTTCAATTCCATCAATTGCCTTTGCAGCAAGAGTCAGATTGGTGATCCGGTTGTCAGTACCGCCTCCATAAGTATTATAGCTTCCCAGTACATCCCGGAATACCCGGCTGGTCAGATCCCCGGTTGTCACCTCCGGCAGGATCTGTTCAAAAGCCACTGTAAACACACTGCCTTCTTTGGCCTGTCCATATTCTTTGACCGCCTTTGCAACATCAAAGGATATCCCTGTCCTGGAAGGAACGATCTCATAATCATTCTTTTCATCCATATATGCATCTTCCGGCTCCTGATAGATCTGCCTATAATAAGCCTTGAAATCCGGCTCCTCTGGTGTAACACTAATGGTTGCACACTGGATCTGTGTATCAAGATCCAAGCTGGCAGCTGCATGCAGGAGCTGCTCCTTTAAAGCATCTGTATCTGCCTTAATACCAGTTTTTCCCTTCTTTATGATCAGACTGTCGTCTGTTATCCGGCATACAGGCTGTACCACTGTATCTACCTTTTCGATTTCCATATAAGAAATCACAGAAGACACTGTCTCCGGATGGGTCACCTGGGGAAGAAGCGTGATCTCTTCTGCATTATCATCTGTCATCAGACGTATCCGGTCCAGACCTCTTTTATACCAGGCACCATGGCCAAGCTGATAGGCCTGCTCCACCACTTCCCCGGGATCTATGCCAAGCATAGGAAATATGTAAGCTTGATAAACTTCGTCGGACAGGTTCACCTGGATAGCCTTATCCTCATAAGTCTCTTTAAAATCTGCCAGGATCGCTTCTCTGGCCTGGGCTTTTGTCTTTCCCTGGATGGAAATCCCATTGACCTGAACATTTTTCCAGATCACGGAATCATTTAGAAGTACACACCAGACCAGATACAATACGGCTGCCAGAAACACTGCAGCCGCTGTAATACTGAAAGCTTTTTTTGCTTTTCTTTTCATATGTAAATCACCGTCTGGCAAGTTCCCTGGTAATGTCCTCCCAGGTAACGCCCTTCTCCACCATTAATACCATTGCATGATACAAAAAATCGGAAATCTCGTATTTAATCTCCTCTTTATCCGGATTCTTTGCAGCAATAACGATCTCCGTACACTCCTCACCTACTTTTTTCAGGATCTTGTCGATTCCCTTGTCAAAAAGATAATTAGTATAAGAGCCTTCCTTTGGATGCTTCTTCCTGTCCATGATCACATCATACACATCCTGAAATACATGAAGTGGATTGGTGTCATCATACTCCTTTTTCATAAGAGGCTGGAAGAAACAGCTTCTGCTGCCTGTATGGCATGCTGCACCTACCTGATCCACCTTTGCAAGGATAGTATCATTGTCACAGTCAAGGGTGAGAGACTTTACATACTGGAAATGTCCGGAGGTAAGGCCTTTCGTCCAAAGCTCATTTCTGCTTCTGCTCCAGTAAGTCATCCTTCCTGTTTTCAAAGTGGTTTGGAATGCCTGCTCATTCATATAAGCTACCATCAGCACTTCATCTGTCTTATAATCCTGAACAACCACAGGAATCATCCCGTCACTGTTCAGCTTAAATTCACTCCAGGCAATATTGCTTTCGTAGGTATTTACAGGAATCCCAATACCTTTGCATCTGTCCTTAAAATCCAACAGTTCCTTTTCTATATTGCTTACAAAGGCACCGGAAACACCGCTTACAGCGTCTGACCCAAGAAGCTTAGTAAGCTTCTCTTCATCCTGTTCATCAGTATGAAGGATCACAGGGATGGAGGAAATCTCTGCCACCTGATCCTGCACCATATCCAGGGCAAGCACTGCAGATGCATAATTCTCGATCAGTTCTTTATTTGCAGTAAATTCTTCAATGGAAGAAATACATACAACCATCTTTTCTTTCCCAAAACGTTTGGATACCTCTTCCAGAAGCTTTACATTGCTCTCCTTGGAAAAGTTCAGCACAGCACAGGCACAGCCTGCGTAGATCAGCTTTTTCACATCTTCCATACGCTTAATATTGCCGGCAGCCATTACCGGAACTTCAGAAGCTGCACAAATGTCGCGGATCTTGCCGATGGCTTTGTCATGCTCTTCGTCCTGAGAGGAGAAGTCAAATACAAGCAGTTCATCACCGCCGTTATCGCTGTAAAACCTTGCCAGCTTTTCCACATCTCCGTCACCTAACAGATTTCTCTGTCCGAAACCGGTTACTGCCTTTTCAGACTGAAGGTAAAGGCAGGGAATCAATTTTTTCTTCATGATTTATTTTTATTCTCCTTTTTATAGGCTTCCTTTTGTAGATAAAACATCTGTAATACGGGGATCAAAAGATACAGCCATATCCAGGGCTTTTGCAAAGCTTTTAAACATAGCTTCTGCCATATGATGGCTGTTGCCAGGGGTAAGTACCTTAATATGAAGGTTCATCTGTGCACTGTAAGAAACTGCATAGAAAAACTCACGCACCATCTCTGTAGACATGCCCCCTATCTTCTCTGTGGGGAACTGTGCGTCCCAGGAAAAATAAGGCCTGCCGCACAGATCTACTGCACAAAGCACCAATGTTTCATCCATGGGAAGGATAAAGCTGCCATACCTGCGGATCCCTTTTTTGTCTCCCACTGCTTCCCGGATCACTGAGCCAAGGACGATCCCGGTATCTTCGATAGTATGATGGTCATCCACCTGAAGATCCCCCTGCACACGCAGCTGAAGATCAAAAAGGCCATGTCTTGTAAATCCCTCCAGCATGTGATCAAAAAATCCGATACCTGTAGAAATATCTGAAACTCCGGTTCCGTCCAGATTCAGCTTCATCTGGATCTGTGTCTCTTTGGTATTTCTCTGTGCCAAAACCTCTCGTATCATAATGAATCCCCTTCGTCTTCTTTTTCAAAACGTACTGCTATAGAATTGGCATGTGCTGTCAGCTGCTCAGCAGTTGCAAACTGTACAATATCCTTATGGATCTCCTTTAATGCCTCTCTGGAATAATATACTATACTGGATTTCTTAATAAAATCGTCCACAGAAAGTGCAGAGAAAAACTTGGCTGTTCCGTTGGTTGGGAGCACATGGTTTGGTCCTGCAAAATAATCTCCCAAAGGCTCGGAGCTGTATTCTCCGATAAAGATAGCTCCTGCATTACGGATCTTCATCATGACCTCAAAGGCATTGGCTGTTACGATCTCCAGATGCTCAGAAGCGATCTCATTAGCAGCTTCGATAGCCTCATCCATATCCTCTGCGATCAGGATATAGCCAAAGTTCTCCAGGGATTTCTCGATAATCTCTCTTCTTGATAACACCTTCAGGTATCCTTCGATTTCTGATTGAACCTTCTTTGCCAGCTCTGTACTGGTAGTGATCAGAATGGCAGAAGCCATCTCATCATGCTCTGCCTGGGACAAAAGGTCTGCCGCTACATAATGGGGATTAGCTGTATCATCTGCAAGAACCAGGATCTCACTTGGGCCGGCTACGGAATCAATGCTTACATGTCCATATACAGCCTTTTTGGCAAGTGCAACAAAAATATTGCCAGGACCTACGATCTTATCTACCTTAGGGATGCTTTCTGTACCAAAAGCCATCGCTGCAACAGCCTGGGCGCCGCCCACCTTATAGATCACATCTGCGCCGGCTTCCCTTGCAGCAACCAGTGTGGTAGGATAAACCTTCCCATCTCTTCCCGGAGGGGTACACATCACAATATTAGGAACTCCTGCAACCTTAGCAGGAACAATATTCATCAGTACAGAAGACGGATAAACCGCCTTGCCCCCAGGTACATAAACGCCCACCCTGTAAAGTGGAGTTACCTTCTGACCCAGCATAGTACCGTTTTCTGAGCTGGTAAACCAGCTGTTCTGCCTTTGCTTCTCATGATAGGTACGGATATTTACCAGTGCCTTACGGATCACTGCAAGAAGGGACGGGTCTACCTGATCATATGCTTCTTTGATCTCTTCTTCCGTTACCTTTATATTCTCTGCTGTAATATCGGCCTTATCGAATTCCTTCGTATAGCCAAAAAGAGCCTGATCTTTCTCCTGCTTAACTTTATCCAGGATCTGGGCAACTGCCATCTCATACTTTCCGTAACTGGAAGGACTTCTCTTTAACAGATTCTCAAGGATATCTTTGGTGGATTCTTTTGTTAATGTTACTGTACGCATTGGTTTATCATTTCCTTTCCTATCAGATCACTTTACGCAGGTCATCGATCAGCTTCCGGATACGTTCATCTTCCATTTTCATGCTTACCTGATTAACTACCATCCTGGCAGACAAAGGGCATACCTCTTCTAAAACCTTTAACCCATTCTCACGAAGAGTGCTTCCGGTCTCTACAATATCTACGATCACCTCAGATAGTCCTACAATAGGAGCCAGCTCAATGGATCCGTTCAGCTTGATGATCTCCACTGTCTGGTGCTTCTTGTTGTAGAAATAATCCTTAGCGATCACAGGATACTTGGTAGCAACCCGGATCAGCTGGTTGGAATCCAGAAGCTTCCGTGCGCTTTCAGGCCCGCATACGCACATCCTGCAGGCACCAAATTTCAGATCCATCACCTCATAAAGCTTCCTGCCTTCTTCCATAATGGTATCTTTACCAACGATTCCGATATCAGCAGCACCGTATTCTACATAAGTAGGCACATCCGGTCCTTTTGCAAGGAAAAATTTAAGCTTCAGATCTTCATTGACAAAGATCAGCTTCCTGGAATCCTTATCCCGCATTTCCTCGCAGGTAATGCCGATCTTTTCAAACATATCCATTGTCTTTGATGCAAGGCGCCCTTTTGTCAGGGCAAATGTCAGATATCTCACTGTTCTAGTCCTCCTTCTCAGGTCTGAGTGCTATGTTTTTGCCCTGGCTGCGAAGCTGTTGTGCCTGCCGGATGGCTTCTTTGCGTCCTTCCGGTTTGTAGGTGATCACTTCCACAGTATCCTCCACAGGGATCTGCAGCTTCTGTCTGGAAAGAGCAGTTAAAAGACTGTCTACAACAATGGCAAATCCAATGGATGGTGCAGCCTTCCCGAAATGCCTAAGAAGGTCATTGTACCGGCCTCCCTTTACAAGCGGCTCGCCTGTACCATAAGTATATGCCTGGAAAATAATGCCTGTATAATAATGATATTTACTTACCATAGCAAAGTCAAAAGAAATATATTTCTCATAACCGTAAATCTTCAGGATCTGGTAAATCTCTTCCAGTCTTGCCACAGCCTGAAGGGCTTTTGGCTCCTGAGTGAGGGCTTTTGCCTTCTCAAGTACATCAGAAGACCCAAACATACGTGGCAGCTGTGCCAGTGCATTGCCAACCTTCTGGTCAATCCCAAGACGTTCTACCAGCTCTTCTACACCAAAATAATTCTTCATGGAAACAAGGCTGCGAAGCTGCTCCTCATCTTCAGGGCTCATCCTGGCCTGCTCAAGAAGAGAGCGGAAATAATCCACCTGTCCCACACTCACCTGAAAATCTGTAAGGCCGGAAGCCAGAAGGCACTCCACAGTCATTGCCAGAAGCTCTGCATCTGCTTCCGCAGAATCGTCACCCATTCGCTCAACACCCATCTGAGTGGACTCTTTCAGCCTGCCCTGATAACTGGAATTATTAATAAAAGTGTTGCCTGTATAGCAAAGGCTTACCACTTCCTTTTCAGGAGAAAAATAAGTGGCACAGGCTCTTGCTACAGACGGGGTAAAGTCAGGACGCAGCACAAGAGTATTGCCTTCTCTGTCAAAAAATTTATAAAGATCTTTAGAAGGGATCGTACCTACTTCCCTGCTGAATACTTCAAAATATTCAAAACCAGGTGTTTCAATATCTTCATAGCCATATCTGCGGAACACGCAGTGTAGTTTCTCCTGCAGGCTCCGTTTCTGGCTGCATTCGTCATTATATATGTCCCGGACTCCTTCCGGCGTGTGAAATATACGCTGCATCTTATATTTACCTCCATTTATGCTTTCACATGATGTATGCCCCAAAAGATCTGCTATGTGGAGCATGATATGATTTTGGTGCAAAATACCAAACTCATGATTACACGGATTGTTCCGTGATATGCACTCCTACAATCTTTACACTTTAGTATGCTACCATGTTAGCATATTACTATACGAAACAAGCAAAATTATAAAGGATTTTCTGCAGGTTGTCAATCCCGTAATTGCAGATCCTTCTGGATCCCTTCCAGATAAGGAACAAGAATACCGCTTTTTACAGGCAGATAATATTCCTGGCGAAGCTCATCCTCACGGAAGCTTTTACGCCCTCCCTCTTCCATCCGCTGCCAGAAAACCAGTAATTCCCGAAAAGGCAAATAATAGAAAAGATCCCTGGAGCTGAAGAAAATAAGAAAGAATGCAATGCCCCCCTGCTTTTCAAAATCCTTCATGAACGCCACCTGATGAGGATGGATATTGGCCAGAGGAAAGGTATGGGCACAGCATTCTTTTGCATCGAAGCAGACAGGGATCCCCTGTACTGCTCCTATATAATCTACGGTACTTCTCTGGTCAAAATAGGCCAATGTAATATGGCGGCTGTCCTTGTCCATCTTCACAGGTGTGATGGGGGTGGGGATCTTCTGGATCAATGCCAGTCCTTTTTCCCTGTATTGCTCATTAGTCCTGTTTACAAGTTCCTCCAGGGTGGATCCCCGAAGGCCTCTGCTGTTCCAGGTTGCCATCTTTTGTCCTCCCTATAGTCTACGAGTACAGTAAAATTAAGGCAAATCAATATGGTGGTCACTTATAATCACTGTACTAACTTAATGGATGGATAATAACGAATTACAGCCTTGCCTACGATCTGATCGAAACGTACATAAGTATTCTTCCAGTATCTGGAATCCTTAGAATTATTCCGGTTGTCACCCAGCATAAAATAACAATCTTCCGGAACCTGATATGGTCCGAAACTGCCCTTCATGGTCTCAGGAATAAAGGAATCATCCAGCGGTGTTTCTGAACCGTCAATATATACCTTGCCATCTTTGATCTCCACAGTCTCACCTGGAAGGCCGATCACTCGCTTGATGAACAGCTGGCTTTCATCATCCGGATATTTGAAGATCACAATATCGAACCGCTCCGGGTCTTTTACCTTCTTAGAAATCTCATGGCCAAACAGATCCAGGTTCACACCATATGCCAGACGGAAACCAAAGATCCGGTCGCCGGTCATGATCGTCTTTTCCATGGATGCGGAAGGGATCTTTGCATTGATCAGTACCACATTGTTGATCAAAAGAACTACAACAACCACAATAATGATCATTTTTATGTAGTCCCATATTTCATGCCACACTTTCATAATATTTCATTCCTCCTGGTTATGTCTATTTTCTCTCCCTGAAGCACTTGCCCAAAAAGTCCGGGAATGGGTGCTGTTACAGTCCTGCCTTCCAAAGCCTTCAGACGGCCGCAGTCCTTTGGAAATACTATCCGCCTGCTGTGAAGCAGCTGGTATTTCAGCTGATATCTGTCCCGGAAATATTGGTTAGCCTTCTTATCCCCATATTTCTGATCACCTGCCACAGGATGTCCCTCACTGGCAAGATGGGCACGGATCTGATGGGTCCGCCCTGTGATCAGTTCTACTTCCAGAAGCGTATACTTCCCATTGTCACATACAGGTCTGTACCTGGTCTTTATTGGCTGGGAATCCTCTGTTCTGTCAGCAGATATTATTACTTTATTACATTTTTCGTCTTTATGCAAATATCCTTTAATATATTTTTCATTTTTTATTACACCAACTACCAGACAAAGGTAAAACTTTTCCATATTCCTGTTATGGAACATTGCTGATAAGTCCTGCAGTCCTGTAAGGCTTTTACCTGCCGCCACCAATCCGCTGGTATTCCGGTCCAGCCGATTACACACCCCTGGCCTAAAAGTAACCAGATCAGCAGCATTCAATGCCCCTGTATCCAAAAGGTAGCCTGTAAGATACTCCACAAGGGAAGGAGTACCATCCCCTGCTGGCTGCGAAAGCATGCCTGCCGGTTTATTGATAAACAATACATCCTGATCCTCGTATATGATCTGAAGCTTGGCTCTTGCATAAGATGCCTGTTTTGCGGATGAAAATTTCTCAAAAGTTTCATCACTTAAAAACAGCTTTACCATATCTCCTGTACAAAGCATTTCATTGCCCTGGGCTTTTTTTCCATTAAGGGTAATGTTCTTTTTCCGCATCATTTTATAAAAAAAGCTTTTTGGTGCTTCTTCCAGCAGCTTGGCCAAATATTTGTCAAATCTTTGCCCTGCTTCATTTTCCCTGATCTTAAATTCCTTCATGGCAGCTCCTACAGACAAAGTGCAAGCAATGTATGCTTTACCAACTGATCTCTGTTCAGATCCGGATACTTGCTGTCCGGGCGGAATTTGATTCCTTCCCTCAAGGAATCCTGATGAAGATTCATGGAATCAAGTCTTTCCAGAAAAGGCCGGATATCCTTCAGAATCTTTACATCTACTTTATATCCATTACCCCTTACAATATTCTGGGCATGCTCTTCCATAAAAGCAGTATCTACAGCCGGATCACTGGTGTAGCCTACCACTGTGTTGCCGCATACAGCAAAAGCATCCAGATATCCGCTTTTTTCGTAAAAAGTCATATACATTTCGTAGGCCATTTCCAGATCTCCCTGGTGTTTTCGAATCTTTTTATAAAGAGCAGAATCCATAGGCTTACGCATCCAGATCATGATCAGTCCTACCATAGATTTACAGCCAGGCAGGCATCCTACTGCTGCGATCACTGTCCAGATGGTATTTCTTGTTCCATGATATGCCCACATGGTTGCAAAAATAAAAAGAGGCACGCCAAGAAGAATGGCTGTAAGGATCAGTCTCCGTTTCTTCTCACTTTTAAAATATCCAAATTCACCTTTTTCGATTTTTTTTCGTTTTTTTGTTTTTTTCATGAAACTGCTCCTTTTTTCTGTTGCTGTTTTCAGGCCTTATCAGGCATTTGGGGCCAAACCCTACCAGATCCATACGGCCTGCCATTTTCAGTCCCTCCAGCACCAACTCCCTGTTGGCCGGATTTTTGTACTGCATCAGTGCACGCTGGATGGCTTTTTCATGGGGATTTTTCGGTACATATACCTTTTCCTTTGTAATGGGATGGATCCCTGTATAATACATACAGGTGGAAAGGGTAGATGGTGTAGGATAAAAATCCTGCACCTGCTCCGGAGTATATCCCAGATCCCTTACATACTCTGCCAGCTTCACTGCCTCTTTCATGGTACACCCAGGATGGGAGGACATGAAGTAAGGTATGGCATACTGATCCTTTTGTGCCTGTTTATCTGCTTTATCAAATTCTTCCAGGAAGCGCAGGTACACCTGATGAGAAGGCTTACCCATGTAGTGAAGCACTTGATCCGACACATGCTCCGGTGCCACACGCAGCTGTCCGCTTACATGATATTTTACCAGCTCCCGTAAAAATGTTTTATCCGGATCTGCCAGCACATAATCAAAACGCACTCCAGACCTGACAAACACTTTTTTTACTCCGGGAATGTCCCGAAGCTTCCGGAGAAGAAGCACATAATCCTTATGATCTGCCTGCAGATTCTTGCAGGGCGTAGGGAAAAGACACTGCCTGTTCTGGCACACCCCTTTTGTCAGCTGCTTTTTGCAGGACGGATGACGAAAATCTGCAGTAGGCCCGCCAACATCATGAATATAACCTTTAAAATCCGGTGCTTTTGTCATCTTTATGGCTTCCCGGATAATGGAATCGTGGCTTCTTGTCTGAAGGATCCTGCCCTGATGAAAAGTAAGGGCACAGAAATTACAGCCTCCAAAACATCCTCTGTTGCTGGTAAGGCTGAATTTGATTTCCTCCAGTGCAGGAATACCGCCTTTTTTCTTATACATAGGATGGTATTCCCCTGTAAAGGGAAGATCATACACATCATCCATTTCCTGGGTAGATAAAGGCATTGCCGGCGGGTTTTGAATCACATAGCCACGGTTCCCGTAGCTTTCTGCCATTGCCTTTGCAGTAAAAGGATCTGTATTCCTATACTGGGTGGCAAAGCTTTCCGCATACACTGCCTTATTTTCTTTAACCTCTTCAAAAGATGGAAGAATAATAGGCTCATAGGCTCGTAAAAGATCCTTTGTCCGGTAGACAGTGCCTGCAATATAGGTGATCTCTTCAATGGGAATCCCGCTATCCAGTGCTTCTGCGATCTCCAGGATGGAATGCTCTCCCATACCATAAGAGATCAAATCTGCCCCAGAGTCAATAAGAATACTGTGCTTAACTTTATTCTCCCAGTAATCATAATGAGCCATCCGGCGAAGGCTGGCCTCGATCCCGCCCAGGATCACAGGACTGTCTTTATAGCTTTGACGGATCAGGTTGCTGTAGACCACCACTGCCCGGTCAGGTCGAAGACCCATCTGTCCTCCCGGAGAATAAGCATCCTTTTGTCTGTGCTTTTTGGAAACTGTATAATGATTGACCATAGAATCCATGTTTCCGGCTGTAACAAGAAATCCAAGCCGGGGACGTCCAAATACCTGGATACTTTCTTTCTTGCGCCAGTCGGGCTGGGGGATCATCCCCACCCTATATCCTCTGCTTTCCAGAAGCCGTCCGATAATGGCCGCACCAAAAGAAGGATGGTCCACGTAGGCATCGCCACTTACATAGACGAAATCTACCTGTTCCCACCCTCTTTTTTTCATTTCTTCTCTTGTGACCGGTAAAAAATCCTGCATCTGGTGCTCCTTATATGCTTTATGTGTGATTTAATTCTGAAAATATACGGCCTGGGCACGATACCCTTCCGCAATAATATCCAGCTGTCTGTGAAAACGTTCCAGCTGACGCAGATCCTTTGTCTTAAACACACGAAGAAATTCTGACTGTATTTTGAGGACTTCACGCTGATTGGACAACCTGTAAAGATTCTCAATATTATTCAGGATATCTTTTACCAGATTAGACTGTACCTGGGAAGAATTCTGTGCATCCATGATCTCGCTTCGCACCAGTGACATCTCCCTGTCAAGGGAAATAATTGCTTCTGCTGCATTGCTAAGCCGCTCCGTAACATGGGGCGGCATATCCCCTTTGTACTTATACTGCAGGGAATGCTCTATGGTTGCCCAGAAATTCATGGCCATAGTACGAATCTGTATCTCTGCCTGCAGCCTTTTGGGACCGTCTAACGTCTCCACAGTATAATAAATAATCAGATGATAGCTGCGGTATCCGCTTTGCTTAATATGCTTCAGATAGTTCTTTTCACTTTTCACCGTCATATCTGTCCGGCTTTGGATCAGGGCCGCCACCGTCTCAATGTCCTCTTCAAACTGACAGATGATACGAACCCCTGCGATGTCTTCTACTTCCTCTTCCATCCGCTCCATAGGGATTTGCTTCCGCTGCATCTTTTCCAGGATGCTGGTCACACTTTTTACCCTGCCGCTTACCTGTTCAATAGGGGAATATCTGTCATTTTCCCTGTGTTCTTCTATAATATGCTGGAATTTTACAGTCAGTTCTTTGACAGCCAGTTCATAAGGACATAAAATGCTTCTCCATAACTGTATTTCCATTTAAACCGCTCCTTAATTTAAGAATACCTCGGCAATCCCTGCCGGAGGCTATATCAGATGATACTGCCATACCCTTGCTTCCTTATCTTACAGATCAAATCTGCCTGTACTTTCCTGAAGCATTTTCAGAATATGATACGGATCTACACTCATCTCCTGTGCTTTAGGCGTCTTTATATAGATTCCCATATGAAGATGTACCGGAAATCTGCCTTTTGTACCTTTGGACCCATAGCCGGTATTCCCCATATAACCTAAAATATCTCCGGCATGAACCAGTTCTCCTTCTCTGAAGCTGTGGTCATATTCTGACAAATGCGCATAATAAAAATAACCACCGTGAGGAGAACGGATCCCCATACGATATCCGCCAAGAGGCAGCCACCCTGTCCTTTCTACCACACCATCCGTAGCAGAAACCACAGGATAATATCCCGGCTCTGTAACAGGGCCAAACAAATCCGTTCCTTCATGGGTATGCGATCCACCATACTCCCTGGCTGCACCGTAGGTATCTTCAAAACAGATATCCTCTCCTGCTACAGGAAAGCATTTAAGATCTGCCCATATGGCCTGATAACTTCGGCACAGCTGCAGGTATGCCTTCTTTTTGTATTTCAGAAAAGGCTGATAATCTGCATAGATCCTGTCTGGTGCAAAGGAACCACTAATCATAGTGGCGGTAAATACCTCCCACATATCTTCGGAATTTGTTTCCATGATCTGCCGATAAAGCCCTGCGGGCATCTTCTGCCTGCGAAAAGCTTCTTGATAGATGCTGTTTTCATTGACCCCGGACACACGGCTTCGTTCTTCCAGCACTAGCATCAGTGCCATCATCCACAGCATCAGAAATAAAAGGAGGATCCATAATCTGCATGGTCTTTGCTTCACCCTTGCACCTCCGAAAAACCATCTTTATCAGAGTATGCCCACAGGCAAAGCTTTATGCATTTTTCAGAATCTCAGGTTTTCAGAATCTCTGATTTAAAACTCTCTGATTGGAGATTCTTTGATTTAAGATTCTCTGATTTTCAATCCTTCAGATCTTCCAGTGCTTTCAGAAGATACTTCCATACACGTTCAACGGAAGCTATATCAAGAAGCTCCTCACAAGTATGGATATCCTTCATATTCGGTCCGATGGATACACAGTCCAGCCCCTCCATCTTTTCATAGAAGAGTCCGCACTCCAGACCTGCATGAATAGCTACAACCTTTGGTTCTTCTTTATAGAGTGCTTTATAGGCAGCAACCATCTTATCTCTTAGTGGGGAATCCTCCCTGTACTCCCAGGCAGGATAAGCCCCCTGGATCTCATATTCACCTCCAAGGAATTCAGTCAGATACTCCAGCTTGTCAGACAATGCATCCTTTGCAGAGCCTACAGAACTGCGTACACTGCTTACAGATTCAAATTCGTCTTTGTGAAGGGCAACGATCCCAGGGTTGGAAGAGGTTTCTACAAGTCCGGGAATGGAACCGCTCATCTTGCGGATACCATAAGGCATGTTCATCAGGAAAAAAATTACCTTTTCACCACTGACCGGATGAAGCACTTCTTTTTCCATGTGGCCAAGAAGCTCCGCGGAAATGGTAATCCCTTCATCCGTGCCTGCGTATTCTTTACGAAGATCAGCCTGAAATCTCTTAGCAAGCTGCTGGATCTTCAGAACATCTTCCGATGCTGCCAGAACCTGAAATTCTGATTCTCTTGTAATGGCATTGTCCTTTGTGCCACCATCCAGGGAAATAATGGCAAAATCTGCCTGCTTCTTCATCTCATAAAGCATTCTTCCCATCAGAATATTGGAATTGGCTCTGTTTTTATCAATCTCAGCTCCGGAATGTCCGCCAGCAAGTCCAAAAATCCGGATCCTGATACCTTCTCCTTCACCTGCTACCCGCTTTACAGGAATCCTACTGTATCCTCCCATGCCGCCGGCACAGCTGACCCACAGGCTGCCTTCTGCCTCTGAATCAAGATTGATCAATCTACGGCCTTTCAGCACGCTGCAATCGAAATCCATAGCCCCCAGAAGTCCTATTTCCTCATCCACTGTGATCAGTACCTCTAATGGAGGATGGGGAATGTCCTGGCTTTCCAGAAGGGCAAGACCATAGGCTACAGCAATCCCGTCATCTCCACCAAGGGTAGTGCCATTAGCAGTTACATATCCATCTTCTGTTACAGAAAGATTCAAACCGTCTTTCAAAAAATCATGTGCTACATCTGCACGTTTCTCACACACCATATCCATATGTCCCTGAAGGATCACTGTAGGTGACTGTTCATAGCCTGCTGTACCATTTTTGTATATCACCACATTGCCCAGGTGATCCTGTACGTATTCAAGGCTGTGATCCTTTGCAAAATCAACAAGATAATCGCTGATGGCCTGTGTATTCCCGGATCCGTGTGGAATACCGCAAATCTCCTCAAAATAATGAAAAACTCTGGATGGACTGCAATTTTCTAATGCTGCCATAGTTTTCTTACCTCCTTAATTTATGAATGATCATTCCCCGGCCCCCATATACTAAAAGAAAAAGGGAGTAAGGGCTTGAAAAAAAAGCTGTTTTTTGCAGGAATCTGCTTCCTGCTTGTTTTCCTGCTGGCAAATCCTGAAACTGCCCTTCTTGCTGCAAGAGATGGACTTTCCCTGTGGTTTAATACTCTGTTGCCCACTTTGCTGCCTTTTCTGATCCTTACAGGATTGCTGATGAATATAAAGATCTCATGTCAAATCCCGAAACCTGGCATTCGCTTGTGCAAGACTCTGTTCGGACTGTCCCCCTGGGGAATGTATGCCTTCCTTTTCGGAAAGCTGCTGGGATTCCCTGTAGGCGCCAAGCTGGCCTCTGACCTTACATATTCAGGAAAGATCTGCAGACAGGAGGGGGAATATCTTCTTACCTTCTGCAGCAATCCAAGTCTGGTCTTTTTGCTCACCTTTCTGGGGCAAACCTGTTTGAAAGGACGTTACCCTGCGAGAGATCTGCTTATTCCTTTGTTTCTGGCAGATCTTTGCTGCATGCTGTTTTTCAGATTCTTTGTATACAAAGGCTGTACTGCAACCGAATACATGTGGCCTGATCCTGATGCAATAGCAGAAAAAAAGACATCCCAGGCATGCTCCACCGGAGCCCTTCTGGATGTCTGTATTATGAATGGATTTGAAACCATAACCAGGCTGGGCGGCTATATCCTGCTTTTCTCTGTGCTGTCCCCTTGCATCAGCCAGTGTCCTCTTATCCCTGATACTTTCAAAGAAATCCTGCTATGTATCATGGAACTGACTACAGGCCTTAACAGGATCGCATCCTCAAACCTGCCTGAACGTACCATATACCTGGCGGCAATGACTTTATCCTCTTTTGGAGGACTGTGCGTAGCCGCACAGACAAAAAGCGTACTGGATGGAAGACTTTCTTTCTTCCCTTACACCTCTGCCAAATGTATCAGTACAATCCTCACCCTCTGCATCCTCCTGATAGGGACATGACACAGTGGGCAAAGAAACGTATCCATTTAATTTACTGATCTTCTCCAAGATCATCCAGTGTCTCTGACTCCTGCTCAGGTGCCTGATAGGAATTGGAGATAGCTGCTGCCTGTGCTGTCTGAGGAGCAAGCTCCTGACGGTTGTGATTAACCACATCCAGACAACTCTGAAGAGCTTCGAGAAATCCTTTATATTTGCCGCCTGCATCTTCCAGGGTCTGATTCAGTACTGAACCGATATTAGCCATCATATCATCTGTATAAGTAATGGCACTTAAACGAATGCTGTTAGCGTCCTGTGTAGCAGAATCCAGGATCTCCTGTGCCTGGCGGTTCGCTGCATTAATGGTCTCATTAGCCTGAGCATATGCCTTCTGCATGATCTCATGCTGGGTAACAAGCTCCTGTGCTTTTGCCTGTGCATCTGCGATCAGTGCATCTGCCTTGGACTGTGCATCCTCCAAAATGGCATCTTTATTGCTGATGATCTTCTGATAACGTTTGATCTCATCCGGAGTCTTCAGTCTGAGTTCACGAAGAAGTTCTTCGATCTCCTCTTTATTGACAACGATCTTGGTTGTAGAAAGAGGCTGGTATTTACAACTATCTACATACTCTTCAATCTCTTCAATGATCTGTTCAATTCTGCTGCTCATAGTACACTCTCCTTATTTTTCTCTATTTCTTAACTGGTACATCTTCGCTCTTACTGCCTCTGTGATCTGAGGAGGGGCAAACTTGCTGATATCCCCGTCGAACATGGCCACTTCCTTCATAATCGTAGAACTTAAATATGCATACTCCAGACTGGTGGTCAGAAATACTGTATCCACATCCGGTGCAAGCACACGATTAGTCTGTGCCATCTGAAGCTCATACTCAAAATCCGTAACAGCCCGAAGCCCGCGAACGATGACCTGTGCCTTATTTTCTCTGGCAAAATTAACGGAAAGTCCGTTAAAAGGCTTAATAACAACATTTGGGATATGTTCCGTAGCCTTTTCTAGTATATTAACACGTTCTTCTACAGAAAACAACGGACTTTTTGCAGAATTATGCAAAACTCCCACGATCACTTTGTCAAAGGAAACACTGGCTCTCTGAATCACATCCAGATGCCCATAAGTTGCCGGGTCAAAGCTTCCCGGATAAACTGCAACTACCATGTATGATGTTCTCTCACTCTCTTCAGGATTTACAGATGTGTTCAGTTCTCTTTTCTGGTTATGAATACATGCTTATTGGTCTTATATTCCTTGGAACGCAGCTGTGCAAATCCCATGGAATCAAGATAATCAAAATCAGTATCCAGATCAGCCTCCACAATGATCAGCGTATGCTCATCTACAAGACTGCTATCTGCAAGATAAGCCAGAACCTGCTGCTCCAGATCCTGTCTGTAAGGCGGATCCATAAAAATGCAGTCAAAACTCTCTCCGCCTTCCAGGGAGCGTAATGCCTGCAGCACATCCATGGAAAGCAGTTTACCACTATCTGCAAGTTTTGTAAATGAAAGATTTTCCCTGATGCATGCACAAGCCTTAGGGTTCTTTTCAACAAAGACTGCAAATGCTGCGCCACGGCTCAGTGCTTCTATGCCAATGGCTCCACTGCCGCTGAACAGATCAAGAAAACGGCAATCCGGGATCTCAGGCTGCAGCATATTGAAAAGAGTCTCTTTGATACGGTCTGTAGTAGGACGGGTCTCCATCCCAGGTACTGTTTTTAAGTTTAAACGTCTTGCCTTTCCTGCGATCACTCTCATTTCAGATTCAGTCTCCAATCCAGATCGCCTCTTGCAAGTCCAAGGATCAGAAGCTCTGCTGTAGCGATATTGGTAGCAACAGGGATATTGTACTGGTCGCAGCGTCTCACAATAGCTGTGATATCCGGTTCCTTTGGATCGATCATAACAGGATTGTAGAACAGAATGACCATATCCAGATCCTGGCGCTCTACCATCTCCATAAACTGCTTGTCACCGCCAATGCTTCCTGCCAGGAATTTGTGTACATGAAGGCTGGTAGCCTCCTCGATCCTGCGGCCTGTAGTGCCTGTAGCATATACTTCATGTTTTGCCAGGATATTCTTGTAGGCGATGCAAAAATCTTCGATCAAAACTTTTTTACTATTATGTGCGATGATTCCTAAATTCATGGTTACTCCCTTTCTCATGTCCAAATCTTCCAAGACATACAGGTCTGCAAACTGCAGTCTCCATACAGATTCTCATCACGATTCTTTATTAAAATTCTTCTTTTCCGTTTTATTATAACAAATGTATAAAAGAAGTGCAATTAAATCTTGAAAAATTAGGCAAATTTTTAGCTGATATTTTTCCTCTTCACAGCAATAAATTATCTCAGTCGAGAAAACTCCCACCTCTTTCAGGTGGCGAGTAACAGTTCGACTTGAATTTTCGTACATCATACAAAAACAACCGAATAACGATGTACTAGTTATCACCGCCACAATCATAATTATCGTTTACTTTTTCACTGTCACATAAATCACTGCTTTTTTCTTTCCAGAACGTATAGTAATCCTTGCTTTTCCTGTTTTTCTGGCTGTGATCACTCCAGATTTGCTTACTCTTACCACTGATGTGGACGAGGAGGTATATTTTACTGTTTCCCTGGAAGTAATCGGCAAGATCACAGGTGTTAGTTTGTGTCTAAAACCTTTCTTTATAAGTAGATTCTTTTTCGATATGCGGATACTTGCTGTTTGCACTGGATCTTTCTGTACCTTCACCTGAATCTTTGCCTGAAGTCCACTATTCAATGTTACGGTTACTGTTGCTTTCCCGGTCTTTTTCCCTGCTTTCAGAATGCCCTTTTTATTGACTGTAACAACTTTTTTATTGCTGGATTTCCAAGATTTTACAGAATCTCCTTTTGCATATGTAACCTTTACCTTGTTTGTGGACTGCCCTACTTTTAACGGAACAGTTTTTACATTTACACGGATCACAGGCTTAAAGTTTGCCCCGGAAGTTCCTTCCTGCCCCTGTATTCCTTCATTAGTCTGGCCTTTATCTGGCGCAATAGCTGATTGTGATTTATCAGATGGTTGCGGGACTGTAGTAGGCTGTGGAGCTGCAGTAGGCTGTAGAGCAGCAGTTGGTTGTGGAGCTGCAGTAGGTTGTGGAGCTGCAGTAGGTTGTGGAGCTGCAGTAGGTTGTGGGACTGTGGTGGGCTTCGGCGCACTGGTAGGCTGTGGTGTATCTGTGATCTCATAAAGCTTAAGATCCGGCTTCTGTGTGGTATCACGCCAGTAGGTTTCCCCTACACTGTCATAATTAGTGGTGATTCTTTTTCCCTGCACAGCTTTTAGACGGACACTATTACCCACCAAAACCCCTTCTGTATAAGCTGCACCTGCTGTAACACTGCTGTTTCCCGGCATCTGGCTTGCGCCGCCTTCCAGATATGCTTCTTTCGTATTAATGGTGCCGTTTCCCGCAACTCCATGGCCACCCTGATCACTGTGGCCTGTTCCTCCTACAGCGATCAGCTTGCCTTCTCCTGTTACCTGACTATTTTCCAGTATCAGCGCATTTCCGCCTACCGAAGTGGTAGCGATCTTTCCGCCGCCAAATACAGCCAACACACTATTCTTCTCAATGTTCAGACTTCCGGAGGATACCTTTATGGCAGGCTGTCCGCTGTAGCTTTTCTTTGTAGCGGGATCTGTTCCTGTGGGAGCGTCATCTCCACGTACATAAACCTCTCCCCGGATCACCCCATTCCCATTCACCTGTATTACAGGTGAAATATTCTGACGTATCCAGCTGCCGTTAGCGAGAAAGTTTGTATTTGAATAGATGATGGAGTTTTCCAGGATTCCGCCTGTATCAAGGATGATCTGTCCATTAATAGAAGTTCCTGTAAGGAATTTCCCGGAATAATCATCGTAGTTAACAGAAAGCCTTCCTCCATCCATCACTTCTACCTGTCCATGAAGAGAAGAATCCCGAAGATTCAGCATACCACCATTTTCAACCAGAATCTTCACACTGCTTAGGATTTTCATATTTACCATGGTCAATGTACATCCATTGGGAACGATCAGCGTCTGTACCGGATCCTTTTCCACTGAATATCCCAGTTCTCCGTAAGTACCACTTGTATGGGAGCCGTACCATGCCTTGATCTGTGTTGGTACCGTTACAGTTTCATTTACCCCTCCGAAATTAGGAATAGCCCACGGCTCCATATCATACATGTATTTGCCATCGGCTGTCTGTACTGCGTTTTCCAGTTTCAGATAATCCTCCAGCTTTTCATTTCTTGCAAATATTTTAAAATATAATTCATTACTTACTGCAGTTCTGCCTGTTTCATCTGTAACTGTTACACTTACCGGATAGGTACCTACTTTATCCGGTACACCGCTTAAGGAAAGAGAACTGTCCCAGATAGAATACACACCAGACATTCCGCAGGAATCTGTATCAATATTAACCTTTGTTCTTTTAGAATTAACACTTACAACAGTGCTAAGAGGCTTCCAGTCATCTTCTGCAGGCTCATTTCCATCTGGAAGGATGGCAGCCTGAACCTCCACATTACTGTTTTTGTTGGAGGAAACTGAGGTAGATGCGCCACTGATCGCATCGTATTTCTGCTGTCCTGTCAGTGCTCCTTCAAAGCTGCCTACTAATCTGACAAATAAAGTATTCTCTCCATCTGAAGGACCTTCCTTGCCATTACCTGCCTGTGCATCATAAACAACTACTCCAAAAGTATTTCCCTGCCCTTTTACCTGGAGCACAAGATCTTTATACTGCAGATTGGAAATGGTGATCAGATCACCGCTTTTCAGCATGCCGCTTCCACTTCCATCAAAATATATTTTATTTTCGGACGGAGCCAGATAATAAGCTTCAGACGAAAAAAGACCAAGTTTAGAATCTGTTTTTCTCCATTCCTTGCCATTTACAAGTATCTTGCTGATCCCATCAACATATCCGGATTCTCCAGCATATAATACCTGACTGTCATTATATCCGGAACCATCTACAATACCAGTAAAATTGGGTGGTGTTTTCAACTCCAAAGAAGCTTCCCCTGAACTGAAAAGATCTGAATCACTATCTTCAAATACTGTTTCTTCAGGGCCGTCAGGCTGTTCTTTTACAGACGGCTCATCCTGATCAGAAAACTGTATTGTATCAACAGATGCGGATGCTTCTGAATCATCTGTAAAAATCTCTTCATCCTGTACATCAACCAGCTGTGTATCTGTTTCCTGTTCTGCTGCCAGAAGCAGCCCCTGATCAAAAGAACTGACAAGCAATGCCACAGCTCCAAGGAGTGCTATTTTCTTCTTCATTTGTTCGTACCTCTTTCATATTGTTAGCGTGTGCTTATATATATTATATACCACTAACGTGATAATAGCATATCAAACTCAATTTCGCAATACACAACTTTCAGTAGGCAAGAAAACAAGTCATTCATCGTCAAAAACAAGTCATTAACATCACTCCCCTTGATTTTGCCGAATTCAAATGCTATACTGAATCATGCTAAACTGATTGATGATATTATTATTTAAATAAATCTTAAAACAAGTCATTGAATCAACACCCTTGCAGAATTATGCCTGCAAGGGTGTTTTTTGTGTTTCTTTTTATTTTAAATGTGTTTTATTCTCATTCCGTCTTCATAGGTGAAAATTATATACATAGCATTAATGCTGTTTATTTACATTTATCGCTGCATTTTTGTTTTAATATTTTATTTTAGGACTTTTGATTGTATTTTTATGCATATTATGTTATGCTTAAAGCAACTTATGACAATATGTGTGGAGGCAATTATGAGCAGAGTTCAGTATCTTTTTCGTTCCCGTAATATTATACCGGATACTATCAAATACATTGTACGAGAAGACAAAAGAAGTGTTATATATTTTATGGATAATCAGAAGATTTCTACCAGCATTCCTATGAAAGAGATCATGACAATGCTCCCGGAGAAGGATTTTGTCAGCATTCAAAAAGGCGTGATCGTTGCAGTCAAGCAGATCTTAGATATCTCTAATTCAGGAGTATATACTATGACAGACGGCAAGATCATCCAGGGCAGAAAGCGTTATCTCAGTGAACACAAGAACCGGCGTGCTGCTCTTGCACTGCATGTAGCAGATGCAGAAGGTAACTTTTATCCCCCTATGGGACTTTTGGAAAAATGCAGCCTTTTAGACGATCTTCCCCTGCCCTACTGTGTGATCGAGTTGGTATTTGACAAGGCAGGAAAGGGGATTGATTTTATTTTCCGCTACTGCAACAAGGCCATGTCTACCCTTACAAGTTTTTCATCTGAGGCAATGATCGGTCACTCATTTTATGAGATTTTTTCCAATGGCGATAAGAAATGGCTGATCACTTATGCAGATGTTGCCTTAAATGGCGGACAGCATGTGATCCGTGATATTGGGCCTGATCCGGAGAAGTCCATGAATGTTTACTGTTATCAGCCTGCGGATGGGTACTGTGCCTGTGTTCTGGTGCAGGAATGATCTGTTTTTCACGTAAATCATCACTTATAAAGAAACGTGCGCCGCAAGGCGCACACAGCAAAAGCCGATGAAAGGGTCTCCCTTCCACCGGCTTTCTTTTGTTGATTACTATTGATGGATCATTATTGACTGATCATTATTTAGCATATTTGGACTTGATATATTCGTCAATTCCTCTTGCGCCTGCTTTACCTGCACCCATAGCAAGGATAACGGTTGCAGCGCCTGTTACAGCATCACCGCCTGCATATACGCCCTCTTTGGAGGTCTTGCCGAACTCCTCGTCAGCGATAATACATTTTCTCTTATTAATATCCAGACCAATGGTAGTGGAAGAGATCAGCGGGTTCGGGCTTGTTCCAAGAGACATGATCACTGTGTCTACATCAATTGTAAACTCAGAGCCAGGGATCTCTACAGGACGTCTTCTGCCGGATGCATCAGGCTCACCTAATTCCATACGGATGCATTTAATACCGGTTACCCAGTCTTTGTCATCTGTAAGGATCTCAACAGGATTGCAAAGAAGGTTGAAGTTTACGCCTTCCTCTTTTGCATGATGTACTTCCTCTGCTCTGGCAGGAAGCTCTGCCTCAGAACGTCTGTAAATAATATGTACCTCAGCTCCAAGACGAAGTGCTGTTCTGGCTGCATCCATTGCAACATTACCGCCGCCTACAACAGCAACCTTCTTGCCATGTGCGATAGGTGTATCATAATCCTCACGGAATGCTTTCATAAGGTTGTTACGGGTCAGAAACTCATTTGCAGAGAATACGCCGTTGGCCTGCTCGCCCGGAATACCCATGAACATAGGAAGACCAGCACCGGATCCGATAAATACAGCCTCAAAGCCTTCATCCTGTAACAGTTCATCGATGGTAACAGATTTACCAATGATTACATTTGTCTCGATCTTAACGCCAAGAGATTTAACATTCTCAACCTCTGCAGCAACTACTTTGTCCTTAGGAAGACGGAACTCAGGAATACCATAAACAAGAACGCCGCCTGCCTTGTGAAGAGCCTCGAAAATAGTTACATCATAACCAAGCTTTGCAAGATCTCCTGCACAGGTAAGTCCGGAAGGGCCAGAACCGATCACTGCTACCTTATGACCATTTTTCTCTTTCGCAGCTGCAGGCTTAATGCCATTCTCTTTTGCCCAGTCAGCAACAAAACGCTCCAGCTTACCAATGGAAACAGCTTCACCCTTTTTGCCGCGGATACACTGACCCTCGCACTGTGTCTCCTGCGGACATACACGGCCGCACACTGCAGGAAGGGCACTGGACTCACTGATGATCTGATATGCTTTTTCAAAATTGCCTTCTTTAACTTCATGTACAAATGCAGGAATGTTAATGGATACAGGGCATCCCTCAACGCATTTTGCTTTTTTACAATTCAGGCAGCGCTCTGCCTCTTCCATTGCTTCTTCTTTATTATAACCCAGGCATACTTCGTCAAAGTTGGTTGCACGAACCTTAGGCTGCTGCTCTCTGACTGGTACTTTCTTTAATACGTCTCCCATTATTTGTCACCTCCGCAATGGCCGCATCCGCCGTGATGGGTATCTCCCTCTTTCAGCTTCAGAAGGGCACGGCCTTCTTCTGTCTTATACATCTGCATTCTCTTCATGGCAAGGTCAAAATCAACCTTGTGGCCATCAAACTCAGGTCCGTCCACACATGCAAACTTCACTTCGCCATCAACGATCAGACGACAGGCTCCGCACATACCGGTTCCGTCTACCATGATCGGGTTCATGCTGACAACAGTAGGAATATTCAGTTCTTTCGTAAGAAGACATACGAATTTCATCATGATCATAGGTCCGATGGCAACACATACATCATACTGTTTGCCCTGGTTCTGTACAAGATCACGGAGTACGTCTGTACCCATACCTTTGCGTACATAGGATCCATCATCTGTTGTTATGTAAAGGTTACATACCTTCTTCATTTCGTCTTCAAGGATAAGAAGATCTTTTGTCTTTGCTCCTACGATAGCATCCGCAGTGATACCATGCTCATGGAGCCATTTAACCTGTGGATAAACAGGTGCTGTACCAACACCACCGGCAACAAATACAATACGTTTTTTCTTAAGTTCTTCAATGTCCTCATGGACAAACTCAGACGGCTGGCCAAGTGGTCCTACAAAATCTTCAAAAGCGTCTCCTGCTTTCAGCTCTGACATCTTTGTGGTAGATGCTCCAATGGGCTGGAATACGATAGTCACAGTTCCCTTCTCAGAATCATAGTCGCAGATGGTAAGCGGAATCCTCTCGCCTACTTCGTCCACCTTAACGATCACAAACTGCCCCGGCAGGCAATGCTTTGCTACCCGAGGTGCTTCCACATCCATAAGGAAAACATTGGAAGACAGTTTTTCTGCTCTCAGAATCTTATACATAATTCCCTCCTGGTATAAATATTTACAGGGGCTGGTGCGGGACACACCCACCCTGAATAAGTATGCCTGTAAGATCAGATGCATATTTATTCATGGATGTGCATTTATGCAACAGTTCCTTTTCTACTCTATCCGTATAACTATAGCACAGGAAAAGGAATTAATACAACAGAAATTCGCAAAAAATTACAGATTTTCTTTTCTTTTTTTCTTTTTTGTGTGTATCATACTGTACAATTTTTGTAATGCACTGCTTATGCCGCCCACTTCGTCGATCAGCCCTTCCTTTACTGCTTCCTCCCCTTCCAGCATGGTTCCCACATCCTTTACCAGCTGTGTAGTATCCAGCATCAGTTCCTCCAGCCTTTCCTTTGAAATGCCGGAATGCCGGGAAATAAACCCGGTGATCCGGTCCTGGATCTTTTCCATGTTACGATAGGTCTGAGCTACCCCGATAAACATACCGCTTGAACGTACCGGGTGGATCACCATAGTAGCACTGGGTACCACAAAGGAATAATCTGCAGATACTGCCATTGGCACTCCTATGGAATGGCCTCCTCCAAGCACCAGGGACACGGTAGGCTTGCTAAGGGATGCAATCATCTCCGCTATGGCAAGCCCCGCCTCCACATCCCCACCTACTGTATTCAAAAGGATCAGAAGGCCTTCAATACTCTGATCATCCTCAATCATGGCCAGCTTTGGAAGTACATGCTCATACTTGGTTGTTTTGCTGTGTGAAGGAGCTGACTCATGTCCTTCCACCTCACCAATGATGGTAAGAAGCTCCACACGGATATCTTCCTGGTTTTCAGAAAGAAGCACCTGTCCCATTTCCCTGATCTGCTGATCCTGGCTGTTCTGATTATCCAGCTCATCCTTTTTCTCCAGCTCATCCTTTTTCTCCTGACTATCCACCGGCTTTTCGCTTTTTGGTTTTTTCTCCATAAAAAAATACCTCCTGAATCATGATCCAGAAGATATTTTTTGCAAAAAGCTAATTATTTATTCATCCCAGTTGTGCCATACGTCTGTAACGTCATCATCATCATCTAGAAGATCCAGGGTCTTCTGAAGATCCTTAACAGCCTTCTCATCTGTCAGTTCGACCGTTGTCTGAGGAATCATGGCAACCTGTGCCTCAAGAAGAGGTACTCCTGCAGCTTCAAGTGCTTCTCTTACTGCACTGAAATCATCCGGAGCTGTCAGGACTTCATAACTGTCTTCTTCTTCGTTGAAATCCTCTGCGCCAGCATCCAGAGCTGTCATCATCAGCTCATCAGCGTCCATTTCACATTCTTCTTTGTCAATGATGATCTGACCCTTCTGGTCAAACATAAAGGATACGCAGCCCTGTGTACCAATACTTCCGTTTCCTTTAGAGAATGCATTTCTTACATTACTTGCTGTACGATTCTTGTTGTCTGTCAGTGTTTCTACGATAATCGCAACTCCATTCGGTCCATATCCTTCGTATATGGCTTTTTCGTAATTGTCTGCGGAATCAGCTCCTGCTGCTTTCTTGATGCCACGGTCAATGGTGTCGTTAGGCATGTTGTTTGCTTTTGCCTTTGCGATCACATCACGAAGCTTGCTGTTGTTGTTAGGATCCGGTCCGCCGGCCTTAACAGCCATAACGATCTCACGGCCGATGATGGTAAATACTTTTCCCTTTTTTGCATCATTTTTTTCTTTTTTGTGCTTTATATTTGCGAATTTTGAATGTCCTGACATGTTTCCTTTTCTCCTTTTATCTCATTTTTTATCTTCTCGGCCTTTACTCTGCCGATGGTCTTATTGCCAAGGGAAAGTATCTTAAAAGTGTACCCTCCTACATGGATCACTTTGTCCAGGTCCTTTTCTGTAGGGATATGTCCCAGAACAGAAGTAAGATACCCGTTTAATGTTTCAAACTCACTGGCCTTAAATTCTATTCCCAGCTTCTCTTCCACATCCTCCAAAGGAGCAAGTCCCTGGATGATCATACTGTTGTCCTTCAAAAGGCGGAATGTAACCTGGTCTTCATCATATTCATCCAGAATATCCCCTACGATCTCCTCCAGAATATCCTCCATAGTGATCACACCTGCTGCCTGACCGTACTCATCCACAACCACTGCCATATGGATCTTCTTTGCCTGCATAAACTGGAACAGGTCACCGATACTGCGTGTCTCAGGAATCAATGTAACATCCCTTAAAAGCCCGGGCAGTTCCTTTAATGGCTTAAATCTGGCCCAGGGATTCTTGGTAATGAACTTCAATGCATCCTTATAATGCACTACTCCTATAACATTATCCGGTTCTTCTTTATATACGGGATACCTGGAATAGCCTTCCTCCAGCATAATATCAACCATCTCCCGCAGCAGCACTTCCTGGTCAAAGGCTGTCACATCCTTCCTGTGGGTCATGATATCATGAGCTTCTGTCTCATTGAAATAAATGATATTCTGGATCATCTCCGCTTCTGATTCCTGAATCACACCCTTTTCATGAGCCTCATCTACAATAGAAATGATCTTCTCTTCGCTCATAGCCTTTTCTTCCTGGTTCCGGTCGATCCCAAAGGCTGCTGCCACCAGTCTGGCAAGCCTGGTAGTCAACAAGGTCAACGGATACAAAAAGCTGCAGGCAGTACTTACGATCCCCAGATAACGGTAGGCATACTTTTCAGAAGAATAAGTACCCACCCTGCGGAATGTAAGGATTCCAAGGGACGCAAGAAGAAGGATCCCTACTGCAACAAGAAAAATAAGCACAGGTACATGTTTTATGTACGGATGAAATACCCGGGCTGCCCAGGGCATAAAGAACGCTCCCACACTTACTCCGGAAGCCATAACCATAAGAGGAATGGCATTCACATAGCGGGAGGGCTGGCGGATCAGCTTCAGAAGCCGGATGGACTTCTGGTCTCCCTCTTCTGCTTTCTTCTCTACATCATTCTCGCTAAGATTCTGGAGTGCTGCAGCAAATCCGTAAAAAATACCATTCAGCCACAACAGAAAAAATAAAATTATAATGCCCCATAGGGGCAGACTACTGCCATCTTCCATAAGTATAAATCTTTGTCCTCCAAATACAAAACTGTAAAACTTTTTTGCAGCTGTTTTTTTAATATAACACTGAAAACCGGTTTCGTCAATACCTGCACCACAGCCTCAGAAGCCTTGTGTCACAGCCTAAAAAGCTCCAAAGACCCTGACGCAGGTGTTAAAAAGTAAGTTCCAGACTGATCTCCAGAGCATGGTTCACTTTGTCAAGCAGAGCATCATCCAGGTGACATACCTTATCCTTCAGTCTTCGTTTATCAATGGTGCGAAGCTGCTCCAGAAGGATCACGGAATCTTTCTCTATTCCATAAGCAGATGCATCAATCTCTATATGTGTAGGCAGCTTTGCCTTATTCATCTTGGATGTAATGGCAGCACAAATCACAGTAGGGCTGTGTCTGTTTCCCACATCATTTTGTATGATCAGTACAGGCCGGATCCCGCCCTGTTCACTGCCTACCACAGGTCTTAAATCTGCATAAAAAATATCGCCTCTTTTAATAACCACACAATTCACACTCCAACTCACCTTTATTATGGTTTAACTGAGTATTTCGTAACTGTTCAGTACCCTCACAGTTATTTCCTACTGAATAGTTACAGTATTTCCATATTTTTTTCGTGTATACATGCGTGGTTTTGTCTGCTTAAAGAAACAGTTTTCTGCTGGATCCTTACTATTTTCCTATATATATTCTGGGCACACGGCTGGATATCTGGCAGAGGAATTCGTAAGAGAAGCGTCCGGACAGATCTCCCAGGGTATCTATATCGATTCTCTCCTGCCCGTCTTTTCCAAGCAGTGTTACTTCATCACCTGTTTTTACTCCCGGAATCTCTGTAACATCTACCATAAACTGATCCATGCAGACTCTTCCGCAGATAGGTGCCTTTTTCTCATGGATCAGCACCCAGCCTTTTCCGGATAGCTGCCTGGAATATCCATCTGCATATCCTACCGGGATGGTGGCCAGCTGCATATCCTTTGGTGCAATAAAGGTGCCGCCATAGCTTACGGCCGTTCCCTTTGTGATCTTCTTCACAAAAGACACATGGCTTTTCAGTTCCATAACAGGCTTAAGCTCTACAATATGCTTCTCCACCTGCTGGGAAGGGTACACCCCGTAAATGGTGATCCCTGCACGTACAGCATCCAGATTGGCCTCCTGCATCCGTATCAGCCCTGCACTGTTAGAACAATGCTTCATAGGAATATGTATACCGTTTTCCTCTAAAAGACTGGCAAAAGCCAGGAAACGATCCAGCTGAGTCTTTGCAGGACTTACATCATACTCATCTGCTCTTGCAAAATGGGTAAACATGCCTTCTATCTCCAGATAAGGAAGCTTGCTGATATTCTTTATTTCTTCCAGGCTTTGAGATCCATCATGAAATCCAATCCTGGTCATTCCAGTATCTACTGCCAGATGAATCTTTACCGTTTTGGAAAGTTTCCTGCCTGCTTTTGCATATTCTCTTGCCAGGCTGATGCTGCTTACAGCAATGCTGATATCATTTTTTGCAAGCTCCTCCATACATTCCGGGAATACAAGACCAAGCACCAGGATTGGCTTGCGGATGCCTGCCTCCCTTAAGGAAAGAGCCTCCTCCTCGGTAGCCACCGCAAAGCCCCAGATATAATCATAGTCCTGGACCAACCTGGCAATGGGCACAGCTCCGTGTCCATAAGCATCCGCTTTTACCACAGCAATCATCTTTGTGCCTGGTTTAATATTTTTATGCATGGCTTCAAAATTATAGGCAACTGCGTCCAGGTCCACCAGTGCTTTTACTCTACTGAATTTTTCCATAATGTTCCTCCCTGTTTCCTGTTTCAAAATCCCGAAGTACCAGCGGGATCGCATCCAGGATATTGCGGGCATTCATCCCTCTTGTTCCAGCAGCATCTGCCGCCCTGTCTCCACATAGTCCATGGAGAAACACACCAAGAGCTGCCATCCTTGCCGGATCCGGTACCTTTATATTGTTCAGATACATGCAGAACACACCAGCCAGCATCCCTGAAAGCACATCTCCGCTTCCTGCTGCTGCCATTCCCGCATTTCCAGACATATTAATATATATTTCATCCCTGCAGCCTGCAGTAACTGTACCGGCATCTTTTAACACACACACAGCCCCTGTTTCTTTTGCATAATCAGACGCTGCTCCTACCGGGTCTTCCTTCAATTCTGAAATGGAAAGCCCTGTAAGCCTGCCCATCTCCCCCATATGCGGGGTCAGCACAGTATTTCCTTTCAGATACCGCTTCCAGCCCGGATTCATGGATAGCAGGTTCAAACCATCTGCATCCAGGATCACCGGCTTCCCCGCCTGATTCCCATGGGCCAGAAACCAATTGGCCCGTTCCCGGCTTTCATCCTGGCATCCAAGACCTGGTCCAATCACCAGTACATCACACCAGCTTAACAGCTGCTGATTTATTTCTTCTGAAAATACACTTTCCACCATTGCTTCCGGAAGCAGAGACTGAAGCGGAATCCGGTTTTCTTCCACTGTCTGTACCTTTACCATACCAGCTCCTGTATTTAAGGCTGCACAGGCAGCAAAATATGCAGCTCCGCACATGCCCTTTGAGCCAGCCACCAAAAGCACTTTGCCAAAAGTCCCCTTATTCCCCCAGGGAACTCTCTGTGGCAGCTGCTTCATATCTTCTCTTTCCAGCTGCCACACCGGTCTGCCGTAATTGCCAGGATAATCATAGATCCCGATATCTGCTACTACAACTTTCCCGGACAGACTCCTGCCGGGATAGAAGCACATTCCCTGCTTCATAAAAGCAAAGGTAACGGTAAGATCTGCACAAAATGCGGTTCCAAGCACTCTGCCTGTGCTTCCGTCAAGGCCGGAAGGAATATCTACTGCCACCTTTTTGGCATCTGTCTCATTCATCCTCTGAATGATCTCCTTGTATCTTCCCTCCACCGGCCTGGTCAGACCTACGCCAAAAACGGCATCTACTATAGTAGTATATTCGTGCCATGTCGGGTTATTCACCTCAGGTACGTGATAATGCCTTGCAATCTGAATCTGCTGAGCCATCTGAGCAGAATATTTCTGGGAATTTCCTGTAAGAAACAGATCTACATGATATCCTTTCAGATACAACAGCCTGGCTACGGCCACACCATCTCCACCATTGTTGCCGTTTCCGCAAACAACCAGGATCCGTTCCCTGTCGGCAGAAATCTTCTGGATCTGAGCTGCCACAGCCAAAGCAGCCCGTTCCATCAGCACCATGGAGGGAATCCCTACATCATGAATCGTATACGCGTCCAGACTGGCCATTTCTTTGCTTGTTACTACCTTTTTCATATACGCCCACTCTCCTTTGTCTTTTTAAATGGAAAAAGCCGCCCTGAACCGCCGAATCATGCGGCAGCAGGCAGCAGCCTTTAACCAAAAGGGAAAAACTTTTTCCTTAATTCTCTGTTTCCTTTTTTTCTTCTACATGCTCTTTCCGATACTGGCTTAAATTATAAGACAGAGTCATCAGGCTCTCGGAAAGATGAACATTTTCTACGATCACATCCTCCGGAGCATCCAGATCAATGTGTGCAAAATTCCAAATAGCCTTTACACCATTTTTGATCAGCACATTGGCCATTTCTTTTGCTTTATGCTTGGGAAGGGTAAGTATGGCAATCTCAACCGGATTCTCCTTAAGGAACTCAGGAAGTGTATTTATCATCTGTATCCCAATACCCCTTACAGAAATCCCCTCCAGAACCGGATTCACGTCAAAGATCCCCACCAGACGAAATCCTCTCTTCTCAAAATCACTGTAATTGGCAAGTGCCTGACCCAGATTACCTGCTCCAACGATGATCATAGGATGGATGGTATCCAGTCCCAGGATCTTGCCGATCTCCATGTACAGATAATGCACATTATATCCGTAGCCCTGCTGCCCAAAACCGCCGAAATTATTAAGATCCTGACGGATCTGAGATGCAGTCACATGCATTTTTTTACTGAGATCACCGGAGGAAATCCTTTCCACATTCTCCTCGATCAACTCTCCCAAATAACGATAATACCGGGGCAGCCTTTTAATAACCGCCTTTGATATCTCCTTTGCTTCCACCAACTCTTCCTCCTGCTGCCCATATCTAAAATTTATATCTCAATTATACTCAAATGATATTTTATTGTCAATCTAAGTTACTTACTTTGTGACTACTTTATTTATTTTTTGACACCCGATGCCTTTTTATTATATAATAGATTGATTTGTGGATTTCTTATTTTTTGGAGGAACCTTTATGATTTTATCATGTCAGAACATATGTAAAGCATTTGGTGAAGAAGAGATTATCAAAGATGCATGTTTTCATATTGAAGAAAAAGAGAAAGCAGCACTGATCGGCAACAATGGTGCAGGTAAAACCACCCTGCTGCGGATCATTATGAATGAGCTTTCTGCGGATAGCGGTTCTGTAGTGATCTCCAGGGACAAAAAGATCGGCTATCTGGCTCAGTATCAGGATATTCACGGTCATCAAACCATTTATGATGAGCTTAGCTCCACCAAGCAGCACATCATAGATATGGAAAACAGAATTCGTACTCTGGAACAGGAAATGAAAAATACCCAGGGAGAGCAGTTAGAAAAACTGATGCAGACCTATTCCCGCCTGACCCACCAGTTTGAGCTGGAAAATGGCTATGCCTACAAAAGCCAGATTGCAGGCGTACTGAAAGGCCTGGGCTTTTCAGAAGAGGATTTCACCAAGCAGATAGAAACCCTTTCCGGAGGCCAGAAAACAAGGGTCGCTCTTGGCAAGCTTCTTCTGTCCCAGCCGGATATCCTGCTTCTTGATGAGCCTACCAACCACCTGGATATGGAAAGCATCGCTTGGCTGGAAAATTATCTGCTCACCTACCCTGGAGCTGTACTGATCGTATCTCATGACAGATACTTTCTTGATAAAGTAGTAACAAAAGTGGTAGAGATCGAAGCCGGATATGTACGGATGTACAGTGGCAATTACTCAGCCTATGCCTTGAAAAAAGCCCAGCTTCGTGATGCTCAGTATAAAGCCTATCTGAACCAGCAACGAGAAATTAAGCATCAGGAAGCAGTGATTGCAAAGCTGAAGTCCTTTAACCGTGAAAAGTCCATCCGCCGTGCGGAAAGCCGTGAAAAAATGCTGGATAAAATGCAGCGTCTGGATAAACCTGCTGAAATAAACGATCAGATGCGTCTCACCCTGGAGCCTCGCTTCATCAGTGGCAATGATGTGCTGACTGTGGAAGAGCTTTCCAAAACTTTTCCGGGACAGACCCTTTTCCAGAATATTTCTTTTGAGATCAAGCGTGGAGAACGGGTAGCCCTTATTGGCAATAACGGCACAGGCAAAACCACTTTGCTTAAGATCCTGAACCAGGTGATTCCTGCCGATTCCGGCAAGTTTACCCTTGGTTCCAAGGTGCAGATCGGTTACTATGACCAGGAACATCATGTACTCCATATGGAAAAAACAGTATTCCAGGAAATCTCCGATACCTATCCTACTCTTACAGAAACACAGATCCGCAATATGCTGGCAGCCTTTCTGTTCACAGGGGATGATGTATTCAAGGTGATTTCCTCTCTTTCCGGTGGAGAGAGAGGCCGTGTTTCTCTTGCAAAGCTGATGCTCTCCGAAGCCAATTTTCTGATCCTGGACGAGCCTACCAATCATCTGGATATTGCTTCTAAGGAAATCCTGGAGGAAGCACTGAACAGTTATACAGGTACTGTCCTTTACGTATCTCATGACCGTTATTTTATCAATCAGACAGCCACCCGGATCCTGGATCTGACCAATCAGGCCATTGTGAATTATATTGGGGACTATGATTATTATCTGGAAAAGAAAGAAGAGCTTACTGCCAAATATGCTCCTTTAACAACCCAGGAAGAAGAAGCCGTCCAGGTTTCAGATAACAAGCTTTCCTGGCAGCAGCAAAAGGAACAGCAGGCAAAAGTACGTAAAAGGGAAAACGAACTGAAGAAAACCGAAAAAAGGATCGAAGAACTGGAAGCCCGTGATCAGGAAATTGATGAAACCATGATTCTTCCTGAAGTTTGTACCAACGTAGCAGAATGTACCAGATTAAGTAAAGAAAAAGCTGCCATTGCAGCAGAATTAGAGGAATTATACGAAAAGTGGGAGGAGCTGGCCTGATGGCCGGCTCCTCCTTTGTTATGATGATATTTTTTTATCAGAGAAGCTTTTCCAGATTCTCACGGATGGCAAGGATAAATTCTTTGCTGTTCAGTACTGTTACATCCTTCAGGGAAGTGATCAAAGCCAGATCCTTTGTCATCTTTCCGCTTTCGATAGTTGAAAGTGTAGCCTTGTCCAGCTTGTCTGCAAAATCCTGCAGTTCCTGGATCCCATCCATCTCACCTCTTTTACGAAGAGCACCTGTCCATGCAAAAATAGTTGCCACAGAATTGGTGGATGTTTCTTTTCCTTCCAGATGTCTGTAGTAATGTCTCTGCACCGTACCATGAGCAGCCTCATACTCATAGTAGCCGTGAGGGGAAACAAGTACAGAAGTCATCATTGCAAGAGAGCCAAATGCAGAAGATACCATGTCACTCATCACATCTCCGTCATAGTTCTTGCAGGCCCAGATAAAACCGCCCTCTGCTTTCATCACACGGGCTACAATATCATCGATCAGGCTGTAGAAATAAGTGATCCCTGCTTCCTGGAATTTTTCTTTAAATTCTTCTTCATAAATCGTTGCAAAAATCTCTTTGAATTTCCCGTCATAAATCTTGGAGATTGTATCCTTGCCTCCAAACCACAGATCCTGCTTTGTATCCAGTGCATAGTTAAAGCAGCATCTTGCAAAGCTTGCAATGGACTCCTCAATGTTGTGCATTCCCTGGATCACACCTGGATTGTCAAAGTGATGGATCAGTTCTTTTTTAGTCTCTCCATCTGTACCTTCAAATACAAGATATGCGTCTCCCGGTTTCTCAATGTTCATCTCTGTATTCTTGTATACATCCCCATATGCATGACGGGCAATGGTGATCGGCTTTTTCCAGTTGCGTACACAAGGCTCAATTCCATTTACAACAATAGGTGCACGGAATACGGTACCATCCAGGATGGCACGAATAGTGCCGTTAGGGCTTTTGTACATTTTCTTCAGGTCATACTCGTCCATTCTTGCCTTATTTGGGGTAATGGTGGCACATTTTACAGCAACTCCGTATTTCTTGGTTGCCTCTGCTGCATCTACAGTAACCTGGTCATCTGTGTCATTTCTGTGCTCCAGGCCAAGATCATAATATTCAGTCTTCAAGTCAATAAAAGGATTCAGAAGTTCATCCTTAATAAGCTTCCAGAGAATACGGGTCATCTCATCTCCGTCCATCTCTACAAGGGGTGTGTTCATCTGAATTTTTGCCATTTAGATATTCCTCCTCTTCTTATTTCAATGTAATACCAAGTCTCTCACAGGTTTCTGCGATCACAGCCTCCAACTCCTTATCAGACAGTACTGTAACACGGCCGTCTTCATACTGGCTGTCTACCCATGCCTTGATCATTGTAACAAGTTCGCTGTTCTTGTCAACCTTCTTATCGCCTTTCAAACGGTAATGGGTATCGATCCAGTGGGCAATCCCAGCTGCTCCTGAAGTATTGGATACTGCTACCTCAGCAGATCTGTTCAGGAATTTCTCTGTATCAAACACATTATAGATCTCTTCATTCTTCAGAAGACCATCTGCGTGGATACCTGCTCTTGTCACATTAAAATTCTTGCCTACAAATGGTGTTCTTTCCGGAATATGATACCCGATCTCTTTCTCATAATATTCAGCCAGTTCTGTGATCACTGTGGTATCCATACCGCCCAGATTGCCTCTAAGCTGTGCGTACTCGAATACCATAGCCTCCAGCGGAGTATTTCCAGTCCGCTCTCCAATACCGAACAATGAGGTATTCACTCCACAGGCACCATACAGCCATGCGGTAGTGGAATTGCTTACAGCCTTATAAAAATCATTATGTCCATGCCACTCGATCAGCTCGGAAGGCACACCTGCATGAATCATAATACCATAAATAATACCAGGTACAGAACGGGGGATCACAGCACCTGGGTAGTTGACTCCGTAGCCCATAGTATCGCAGCATCTTACCTTTACCGGGATACCATAATGCTGGCGCAGCTTCATAAGCTCCAGACAGAATGGGATCACATAACCGTAAATATCTGCTCTTGTAATATCCTCCAGGTGGCAACGAACAGAAACACCGATCTCCAAACATTCCTTCACAATACTGAGATAATGCTCCATGGCCTGCTTACGGGTCATCTTCATCTTATAAAATATATGATAATCAGAACAGCTTACAAGGATACCAGTCTCCCGCATACCCATATCACGCACAAGCTGGAAATCCTTCTTATTTGCACGGATCCAGCTGGTCACTTCCGGGAACTCATAGCCACGTTCCATACATTTTTCAACTGCATCCCTGTCCTTTTTGCTGTAGAGGAAAAATTCGGAAGCACGGATCCTTCCCTCCGGGCCGCCCAGTTTATGAAGGTAATCATAAATCCTTACGATCTGATCCGTAGTGTAAGGAGCCCTGGACTGCTGTCCATCTCTGAATGTGGTATCTGTGATCCAGATATCATCCGGCATATGATGGGGAACCACCCTGTCATTAAATGCGATCTTCGGTATTTCAGAATAAGGGAAAAGATTTCGGAATACGTTTGGTGTTTTTACATCCACCAGCGGATACATATGTTCCTCTAACTGAAGCAGATTCGTATGCCGATTCATTGTCACTCGTCTATTTTCCATAATTTCCTCCTCTATGAACACGAATAGTATTCATACTCTATGAATTGTATTCACATCGTTTTCATTGTACTCAAAAAGAGGATCTAAGTCAACGCTTTTGTACGTTACAGTGATAATTTTTTGTCAAATTCAAAAACCGTTCACGGTTGAAGCGACCCCATCCCTGGATATTCCTTGGCAGCTGCATATCGTCTGCACTTTCTTTCAGCATCCTTTTAATAGCCACATTTGTTAGGGTGGGATTCTTTTCCAGAGCGCAGGCAATGGCTCCTGAAACAACCGGGGTGGACATAGAGGTTCCGCTTTTGACTCCATATCCGTAGATCCCGGTGGTGCCTCCTTCTAATGGTTTCCATTTTGTGTAAGGTATACAGGATACGATATGATTTCCCGGCGCAACCACATCCGGCTTGCATACACATTCTTTTGTAGGTCCTCGTCCGGAAACTGCTTTTTTTCCTTCCAACAGGTCACTGGAACCTACAGTGATCACCTTTTTGTTACTGCCAGGCGCTGTAATGCTGCCTGACCTTGGACCCTGGTTTCCAGCCGCTGCTACCACTACCAGTCCTTCATCCCACAGCTGATCCACTGCATCAAGAAGCGCATCCTGTTCATTAGAAGTATTGCAGGTGGTTCCCACAGAAATATTCACCACCCGGATCCGGTACTCCTCCCTATTGCTTCGGATCCACCGAAAAGCCTGTAGCAAATCCTCTTTGCTTCCGTTCCCATATCTGTCTAATACCTTTAAAGCAATAATGCTGCAGCCAGGTGCTGCACCTGTATACCTGCCAGAGGACATTCTGCCATCTCCTGCCAGGATCCCGGTAACATGGGTTCCATGTCCATTATCATCATATGGCTGTCTGTGGTAAAAAAGGAAATCATAAAAAAAACGGATACGGCTGTCAAAGTCTGCATGGGGGAAAAGCCCGGTATCCAGCACTGCCACTCCGATCCCTTTTCCAGTATATGTCCTGCCTGTCATAAGCCTCTCCGGAAAGGTCTTCTTATTATTATATTCAAAAAGTTCCCCTGTTGCCACCTGCACTGCATTTCCTGAGTTTTTGTAAATTCAAGAATGCCTCGGCATTCTTGCTGCGAGGTGCGCATCATGCAATTGCATGACATACTTCTCCTGCGCACCTCTGCAATCCTGCCGGAGGCTATATCAGCTGGAGGATTGACTCCCACCACTGATACCAGCTTGTTTCTCACCACCTATAGAGGTGGGAGTCATCTCCCAGCTGATATACTTACAAAAAACACCCAGGAAGAAAACTCCCTGGATGCTTTTTAAAATCTTTATAAAAATTTTCTCAGATGCTTTTGAAAGTCTTACCTGATCTATCAGAAATCCACGATCTGGCTGATCTGATGATTAATATTATAGCTGCCGCTGCCGTATACTCCACGATACCAGCCTGCTGCATGGGCTTCCGGATCATAATAAGCTCCATTAATGATCACCCAGCAATGGCGGGTCATACCATCTCCGGCACCGTCTCTTGTACCGGAAACACGGCCGGCTACCACCTTAGGGCTAAATCCGGCTTCTTTTGCAAGAGCTGCAAAAGCACAGGCATAACCATAGCAGTTTCCTCTGCTGGTGGCCAGTGTATTCAATGCACACCTTCTCTGCCATCCTGCTGCAGTGCCCGGATACCATCCATAATAATAAACATTATTTACCACATAATTCCAGCAGGCATTTAGTTTCTGATAACTGGTCATGCTGTCATTTGTGATCCTGGACAAGATCTTCATGGTCTGCATCTTCAGCTGGGAATTGGTATTGTTTACTGCATAGCCTTTCTTCCCAAAGGTAATTCCATCATATACACGGTTCTTACACAGTCTGCCCTTAGGATCACCTCTGTAAAGACGGTTGTTCAGCACAAACCAGCCCACAGTGGCATGGCCCTTGCGGTCCACATAGTACAGGTTCTGCCCTACCTTTACAACAGATGGCTTCTTAGGGCGCATCAGCTTACCTTCCAGATTAAATACATACACATACCGGCCTCTTTTCATGCTGTTTGTCACTGCATGACCCTTCGCATTAAAGAAGTAACGGTTAGAGCCAATATTCACCCACCGGTTCCGGATCTTTTTCCCTTTTTTGTAATAGCAGTAGTACCTGCCTTCTTTTAAAAGGCCCTTATTTACTACAGGTGTTTCCTGGGAAACGGTTTCCTGGGGAGCTTCTTCTGAAGCATAAACCTGGCCGGCACCAAGGGGCAGAAGAACTGCCCCGCAAAGTACCATAAAACATCTCTTCAAGCTTCTGTGAAAATCAATAGTTCTCATATGTCACACTTCCGTCAGACCAGGTGATCTCATAATATCCGTGCCCGCTTCCATCACAATCATCATATGCCTGTCTGCTTACTTCTGTTTTCTGAGCCGGCTGTGCTGCCGCTGCGGCTGCCTGCTGTTGTGCTGCCTGAGCTGCTGCCGCTGCGGCTGCCTGAGCTGCTGCTGCATCTGCTTCCTGTTTTGCTTTTACCAGTGCATCTACCGCTGCCTTGTCCTCTGTCAGATAGCTGTGGAATACATAGCCTGTATCATCCCCATTCTCTACCTTGAACCATCCCGGAACTGCTGCAATCACTTTAAATTCATCGCCAAGTGCTGCAACCTTTAAGGATTCAGACTCCTTGTCAGCCTTTTTACGTACATGCACATTGGCAGATACGTACATGGTGATAGGCTCATCAAAGGTACGCTCGTCTGCAGTCTCTGCTGCTTCCTGATCCTTGCCGCTTTCATCCTTATAATTGATGTACAGAAATTCATAGGAATTCACAAGGACTGCATCTTTCCATTTGTCTACAGTTACATCCTGGAAAGTATGCTCTGTACCATCTTCCTCTGTAAGCACAAGATCCATCTTTGCTTCTTTGGAAGCATCTGCAGTTTCTTCGCTGTTATCTGCTTCTTCGCTGTCATCTGCTGCAGCTTCTACCAGCTTTGCTTCTTTGATGGTCTGTGTTGTCTGATTGGTTACTGATAACTCTCCTCCGTCAAAGGCAATCGTAAAATCCTCTGCGGTTGCTTCTCCATCACTGTCCTGTGCCTCCGCTTCCTGTGCTGCTGCGTCCTCAGCAAATACGGCTGCCGGTGCAGAAACTGCAAGGGAAGCAGCTGTCACAATACTTAAAAATGCTTTCACGCTTTTCATCTTCATGATTTGTTCCTCCTTTAAAGCCTTATTTTTGCAGGCTTAATCCTTTAAAGCCCTATGCTGCAGGCTCAAATGTGTGACTGTAAATAATATGATATCCCTGGTCATCCTTGGTCACAACCTCCAGGTTGTTTTCGCCCGGAGCCAGTGATGCAGAATAAAGATACAGACAAAAGCCTCCATCAGCCAGTGTGCCGTCCTCCAGCTTCACATCCACAGGAAAAGCTTCATATACCCCTGCCTGATTGATCCGCAGATAAATCTGTGTATCTGTATCCAGATATTCCGGCTTGATCCTTCCTGTGATCTGCACCATATTTCCAACGGTCTTGGATGCCAGATCAGTGGCTCCGTCCTCAGCATCCTGGTTCAGCAGGCTTTCCGGTACAACCGCCGGTCCGGCCATCACCGGTGCTGACACAGCCATCTCAGGCAGGAATCTTTCTGCCCGCTCCACAACAACTGTATCTGCCCCTGTGGTATCAATATCACTAAGCTGGTATGGGATACCTCTTGAAAAATATGCATTGGCATAAGCATCTGCCATAAACGGCAGCAGTGCATTTCCAAAAGAATCCCTGTACATCACCAGACTTCCGGATTTCACAGGATTGACAGTAGTGATCTTAGGATCAAAATTGCTGCCCACCTCTCCTACATACGCATAGGTGGTCTGACGGTCATAATAAACCTCATCCTCAAGCTGAGGCATGGAGGGATACAGCATAGTATCCAGATCCCCTTCAAAGTCTGTACGTACCTGATATGGCTCCTCATCCCAGGAATCATGCTCCTTTTCAAGAGTATCCAGAAGCAGGTCTGAAGCCATGGCAGCTCCTTTATTATTCCAATGGGAATCCCTCTTATGATACAAAGTTTCATCCTGTGACAAAAGCATATGGTACAGATCTGCGTAATGGACGCCTTCACTGGAAAGCCAGGGTACCAGCCTGTCCAGATTCTTCTCATCTGAAACCTTTACCTTATCATAGTAAGGCATATGTTCATCATACAGCGAATTTTTATTTGGTGCAACTGTAAAAAGAAAATCCACATTTCTTCCTTCCAGATAGGTCTGCATTATGGAAAGAGTATGTGCAATATTAAAAAGACTTCTCTCAGAAAGCGGGTCTGTGCCCAGGTAATCAGAAAGGGAATCCTTATAATAAAGCCATCCGTCAGTACCCTGGATCACACCGGACGCGGTGGATACGCCAAGAACTTTGCCATTTACCACAGCATTGGCTGTAACCAGCTCATTACGGAATGCAAAATGATCCTGGAAGTAGTCTCCTGCCTGGGAAAGCCAGTCAAAATTAATGCTTCCATCCTCTGTCTTGAAGGAAGGAAATTCTGCCAGGGTACGGTTCTCTGAAGAGCTTTCCTGGTGGGTAAAAAACATGCCCACAGAAGGAACAAGACAGATTCCAAAAAACAGAATACTGTATAATATTTTACTTTTTTTCATTTGTCATGTCCTCCTAGAAACGGAAATAAATAAATGGATTATAGGTACCGCCAGCAAGACTTAAAATGCAAAGAAGAAGTCCTGCAAAGCTAAGCAGGGAAACAAGCACCTCATAACCCCTGCATTTCTTCAGGGAAGCATTTACAGGGGTAGCTGCAATAACCGCGCACACCAGTGTTACCAGATAAACCGGTGTCAGCTGCTGAAGTACAAGGCTTACAGCGGATGTTGAAAAAGAAAATCCTGTAAACATCTGCTTAAGCCAGAAAACGCCCTGTCCCATAGTTTCTGCCCTAAAAAATACAAATCCGATGCACACTACCAGCAGAGCATATATATGCTGGAAAAAGCCTTTTACCTTACCACCCTTTTTCACAATGGCTGGTACATACTCTTCCAGCATAAGGAACAAGCCGTGATAAACACCCCAGAAAAGGAAGTTGATGGCTGCCCCGTGCCATATACCGGTAGCCAGAAATACGATCATCTTGTTGATCACTGTCCTGGTGCGGCCCTTACGGTTGCCTCCAAGGGGTATGTACAAATATTCCTTGAACCATCCGGAAAGAGAAATATGCCATCTTCGCCAGAACTCTTTAATGCTGCTGCTGATATAAGGATAATTGAAGTTCTCTTTGAAATGAAAACCAAACATCCATCCAAGACCGATAGCCATATCACTGTATCCGCTGAAATCAAAATAAATCTGCAGCATATAGGAAATGGCACCTGCCCATGCTCCCAGGATATTGATCTGAGACGCTGCAGCCCCGAAAAGGTTATCTGCCACAAGTCCCATGGTATTGGCGATCAGAACCTTTTTACAAAGACCTGCTGCAAACCTGCGGATCCCTGTAAAGGTTCCCTCCAGTGTCTGAGTCCTTGTATTTACCTCAACCTCTATGTCATGGTATTTTACTATAGGTCCTGCGATCAGCTGCGGGAAAAAGGATACATAGAGAAGTACCTTGCCAAAATTCTTCTGTGCCTTTGTGGTACCACGGTATACATCGATCACATAGGACAATGCCTGGAAAGTAAAAAATGAAATACCGATAGGCATACGTATCTGCGGTACTGGAACTGCCGCACCTGTAATAGAATTAAATGAACTGATTAAAAATCCTGTGTATTTGAAAATGATAAGAACTGCAAGATTGGCAAGCACAGCTGCCACGACCCAAACCTTTTTGTGACCCGGATCCCGCTCTACAAGCCAGGCAAACAGATAATTAAAAAAGGATGACCCTATAAGAAGCAGTACATAAACCGGCTTTCCATATGCATAGAAAAGGAGACTGGCAATAACCAGTAACATGTTTTTGGCCCGCATCCCCGGAAGAAGGAGATGCAGACCAAAGGTTACCGGCAAAAAAATACACAAAAAAATCATAGAGCTGAAAACCATCTTTTAGATCTCCACGTTAATGTAATTTGTCGGTTTGTATTTTTTATTCTTCACTGTAGAAAGCTTAACCTTGGACCATTTGGTACCATTGATCTTCTGCTTGGATGCTACAGCTGCCGCATTGGCATCATAAACATACCAGGTGCGCCCAATCTTCACTTCAACCCATGCATGAGGCTGCCAGTTGGTCTTCTTAATGAAGTTGCTGGTACCAAAGCCAATACGTACCGGATATCCGGTTGCTTTCTTTGCACAAAATGCAAGCGCTGCAGCATAATGATAACAGCTTCCACTTCTGGATTTCAGCATCTGCTTTGCAAAATTAATCTCCCATTTCTTAGTAGTGGCAGGCTTGAATCCAAGGGGTGCTCTGCCATATTTAAGCTTTGATACATAAGTAAACACTCTGTTAAGTGCTACTGTCTTGGATGTGGAAGATGTGATCTTACGGTTCTTCATCACCTTGGTAACTGCAGTCTGAAGCTGCTTGTCAGCCTTGGATGTACGGGTCGCAGCAGATACAGGTACCAGTGTTCCAAACACCATGCACAGTACCAGAACCAATACTGCAAGTTTCTTACTGAACTTTTTCATGTTCATTTCCCTCCTGAAAATTTAGTTATCGATTACAGAATGCCTGGCATAAAGCAATAAATAGCAAACCATGGCATATCTTTTATGAATTATAGCACAGGGTTTTCTCAAAGTCTATACTGGTTGCAAATTTATTGTGTACTATATTACTCTTGTATTTAATCACCTGTTTCTGTATCATATGTATAAAAAATGCTGAAAAGGAAACCCTTAGAAATAAATCTTATGAATAGTAATATTTGTAACTGTCACCTGCTTATTACAGTCAGATTCTTTCAGGCTGCTCGACTTGAATTTTTCAGGAGGTATATGCATGCTAGTGTTTCTTTTTCTATTCTTTCTGCTGCAGTCCCTGGTTCTGTGCTGCTGCCTTGCAGCCGGCAATGACCTGGATTCCCAGCTTCTGTCAGACAGAGAACAAATGGAATTTCTGTCTGCATGGGCAAAAAAACACGCCCCCCGCTAGGGGCGTGCCACACAGAGAAAAGCCTTTATATAATAATGCAGACAATTCCGCCTTTGCTGTCGTTGACGATCTTCTGCATGGTGTCCTGCAGCTTTAACTGACTTTCCTGACTGATAGAAGAAATCTTACTGCGAATACCATCCTGCACCAGCTGTTCAATGGATTTGCCGAATATATTTGTTTCCCAGATCCCATCTTCACCGGATGCATTATCGCCAATATAGGTGATCAGATCCTTTGCCTGCTGCTCAGTTCCTACGATGGGGGCGATCTCGGTTTCGATCTCTGCCCGGATCATATGGATGGATGGGCTTTTAGACCTGATCTTTACCCCGTATTTGTTTCCCTGACGGATCACAGCCGGTTCTTCCAGACGGATTTCTGAAAGCTGAGGCACTACCACCCCGTATCCGCAGCTGCGTACTGATTCCAGTGCTTCTTTTACTTTTACATATTCTTCCCTCATGCCGGAAAGCTCTTTCATGGTATTAACCAAATCATACTGGCTTTCCAGGGGAACCTTGCAAAGCTCACTTAACATCTGATAGTAATATTTATCATCCACATCTACCCGTATAGATACCTTTCCGTTGGAAAGGCTGCATTCTTCCAGAAATGTATCTCTTACATAAGGCCCATCCAGATGAATGCCTCCACACAGATCACGAATATGGGTCATCTTTTTCATCAACTCCCGGATCTGTGCCAGGATCTGGCTTTTTACCGGATGATCTAATGGCAGCATTTCAACCCATTTGGGGATAAAAAAACTCACCTCACTAACTGGAAATTCATACAGTATCTTTTCCAGTATTCTGGTAATGTCTTCTTTCCGCAGCTGTTCACAATTGGCAGGCACAACGGCTGTCTGATACTTCTCCTTAAGATCTTTTGCAAGCCTTACAGTTTCTTCTTTATATGGCATCTGGGAATTCAGGATCACCAGGAAAGGTTTCCCCTGATTTTTCAATTCTTTAACGGCAGCTTCCTCTGCTTCCCGAAAGTTTTCCCTTGGGATCTCCCCAAAGCTTCCGTCCGCAGTGACCACAAGTCCAATGGTAGAATGCTGCTGGATCACCTTTCTGGTACCCTCTCCCGCTGCCTCATGGAAGGGAATCGGCTTTGGGAACCATGGGGTTTTTACCATCCGCTCTTTACCGTCCTCAATATGGCCGGACGCATCTTTTACCAGAAATCCTACACAGTCGATCAGCCGTACCCTTACCTTCTGATCCCCTTCCAGTGTAACTTCTACTGCGTCCTTTGGAATAAATTTTGGCTCCACAGTGGTGATCATTTTGCCTATTCCGCTTAATGGCAGCTGATCCCGTACTTCTGCCTGCTTTTTTTCCTCCATTCCGGGAAGTGCCACCAGTTCCATAAACCTTCGTATAAATGTGGATTTTCCAGTGCGGACAGGTCCTACGACCCCTATGTATATATCTCCGCCGGTCCTGGCCTGGATATCCCGGTACACCTGAAAATTTTCCATAGAAAAAGCCCCCTTGCACAAATCATTCACACACAGTCCCATGTACTGTTATGATGCCGGGGGCAAATGCCCCCAGCGTTCAAGTCGAGCAGCTGTTACTCACCACCTGAAAGAGGTGGGAGTCTTCTCGACTGAGATAACACCTGCGGATTGCTTTGTACTATCCGCTTCCACAATCCTGGTATCTTGTTACATATTTATGCAAAAAGGCTTCGATCTATTCTTTTATTTTGTTTTTCTCATTGCTGCTTCTACAACATGTCCTACAAGTACAGAAGTAGTCACGCTTCCAACTCCGCCAGGAACCGGTGTGATGGCATCTACGATTGGCTCAACAGCCGGGTAGTCAACGTCTCCGCAAAGCTTTCCTTCTGCATTTACGTTGATACCTACATCAATAATGGTCTGACCTTCTCTTACATACTCAGCGCCAACAACACCTGCACGGCCTGCTGCAACGATAATGATATCTGCTTCTCTTGCCACAGACGGCATATCTACGGTTCTTGTATGACAAATGGTAACAGTTGCATTTTTCTTTACAAGCATCATAGCTGCCGGTTTTCCAACAACAAGGCTTCTTCCGATCACAACTGCTTTCTTGCCTGTGCAGTCAATACCATAATGATCCAGGATCTCCATGCATGCCTGTGGTGTACATGGCGGGAAGCCAAGCTTCTTGCCTGTAAATACGCCTGACATGGAAAGATCTGTCATACAGTCAACATCTTTCTCCGGTGCAAGTGCGTTCTCGATCACTGCCTGATCCAGATGCTTTGGAAGAGGACGGAATAACAGAACGCCATGGATCTTGTCATTTTTGTTTACATCATCGATCACTTTCAGCAATTCTTCCTGAGCCACATCCTCCGGAAGAAGGATCTTCTCACATGCAACTCCAAGAGTTTCACACCTTTTTGTTGCGCCTCTCTCGTAGGAAATATCACTTGGATTCTCACCTACACGGATAATGCACAGAGTAGGATTTACACCTTTTGCCTGAAGAGCTGCCACATCTGCTTTAATACGCTCATTTAATGCAGCAGTTACTTCTTTACCTAATAACTGTTTAGCCATTTTGATTATCTCCTTGTATTATATAAATAATTATAAATTATTTCAGTCTGGCAAGCACACTGTCAAAAGTCTCATCTGCAAGCTTTGTATATTTCTCAAGCATTGCATCGGCTTTTGCGTTCAGCTCTTCTGCATATGCACGGTCAGCCATGGATTTTGTATTGATATACACATTCAGGCTTGCCCCTTTTAAAGCTGCCTTGCAGAAGGTAGCTGCAACACCAGCATCACTGATCGCCAGCTTGGAACCTTTTGCTGCAAATTCTTTGATCAGATCCAGTGCCTCACAGCACTTTTCCATGATCTCCATAGGTACAGAGCAGGCATCCTTTAATACGATAGCCATAACTCTTGCTTTCTCAGCCTTTTCTTCTTCTGTTTCTTTGGGCATGCCATATGCTTTTGATAATGGCTCAAAAACCTCTGCATCACGCTCGATCAGACGAAGGAAATCCTTCTGAAGCTGATCACATTTCCCTTTCAGCTCCCACATTTCCTCTTCTACATCTGCATATTTCTTCTTGCCTACAGTAAGACTGCCTACCATGTTGCCAAGAGCTGTACCAACAGCTCCCACAAGGGCTGATGCTCCGCCGCCGCCTGGAACCGGAGCCTTGGAAGCTAATACTTCCACGAATTCAGTACATGTACTGGTTGAAAAACCCATCTTTTTGTTCTCCTTTGCCTTTAAAATATTCCCAAATTATTTCATTTTGACCTTAGAATAATCCGGTGATCTTTCCTGTCTCGTCTACATCGATCTTCTCAGCAGCCGGTACCTTGGGAAGTCCTGGCATGGTCATGATCTCGCCGGTAAGTGCTACGATGAAGCCGGCACCTGCAGAAATCTTCAGGTTACGTACTGTTACCTCAAAGTCTGTAGGAGCGCCAAGCTTGGTCTGGTCATCTGTCAGGCTGTACTGTGTCTTAGCTACACAGATCGGGCAGTTGCCAAAGCCAAGAGCCTCTAACTGTTTTGCCTGTTTCTGGGCATTTGCTGTAAGAACAACTCTCTTACCGCCATAGATCTTCTGAACGATCTGGTTCAGCTTGTCTTCAATGGAGCCTTCCAGCTCATAGGAATATGTGAAGTCGTTTGGCTCATCACACAGACGTACTACTTCCTCAGCCAGCTTCAGACCGCCTTCGCCGCCTTTTGCCCATACTTCGGAAAGTGCTACGTTTACGCCAAGCTCTTTACATTTTGTTTCTACAAGATCAAGTTCTGCCTTGGTATCTGTTGGGAATGCGTTGATAGCTACTACGCATGGCAGTTTGTATACGTTACGGATATTGCTTACATGCTTCAGAAGGTTTGGAAGACCTTTCTCCAGTGCTTCCAGATTCTCATTGTTCAGGTCAGCCTTCGGAACGCCACCGTTGTATTTCAGTGCACGTACAGTAGCTACGATCACTACTGCATTTGGCTTCAGGCCTGCCATACGGCATTTGATATCCAGGAATTTCTCTGCACCAAGGTCAGCACCAAAACCAGCCTCTGTGATGGTGTAATCAGCCAGCTTTAAGGCCATTTTTGTAGCAGTTACAGAGTTGCATCCGTGAGCGATGTTTGCAAATGGTCCGCCATGTACGATGGCCGGTACATGCTCCAGTGTCTGTACAAGGTTTGGCTTCAGGGCATCTTTAAGAAGTGCGGTCATAGCGCCCTCTGCATGAAGGTCACCAGCTGTTACCGGCTTCTGCTCTGATGGTTTGCCATATGTATATCCGATGATGATCCTGGAAAGACGTTTTTTCAGGTCTTTGATGTCGCTTGCAAGGCAAAGAACAGCCATGATCTCAGATGCAACAGTGATGTCGTATCCGTCTTCACGAGGCATACCGTTTGTTCTTCCGCCAAGACCGTCGATCACATTACGAAGCTGACGGTCATTCATATCTACACATCTTCTCCAGGTGATCTTACGTGGGTCAATGTTCAGTGCATTTCCCTGGAAAATATGGTTGTCGATCATTGCTGCCAGCAGGTTATTCGCTGCACCGATGGCATGGAAATCACCTGTAAAGTGAAGGTTGATATCCTCCATAGGAACAACCTGTGCATATCCGCCGCCTGCTGCACCGCCTTTAACACCGAATACCGGTCCAAGGGATGGCTCACGGAGAGCTACCATAACACTTTTGCCCATTTTCTGCATTGCATCAGCCAAACCAACAGTAGTTGTTGTCTTACCTTCACCAGCCGGTGTAGGGTTAATAGCAGTAACAAGGATCAGCTTTCCATTTTCTTTGTCAGATTCTTTTAAAAGATTGTAATCGATTTTTGCTTTGTACTTTCCGTACTGCTCCAGGTATTTGTCATCAATCCCTGCTTTTTCTGCGATCTCAGTGATCGGCTGCATGGTGCACTCCTGTGCGATTTCAATGTCAGTTTTGAATCCCATTGAATTACCTCCTTTTTATACGCTCCGCTTTTCATCAGAACGCCTCCGCATAGATTTCTAATTTATTAAAACAGGATCTCCCGTCTTAATCAAGCAACTTTCAAAAACGCTTTCAGAGAACCAATGATCACATCACCCATCACTGCCATATCCTCTGCTGCAAAAGATACTGGGAAATTATCCGAAAACAGGATCTGGGAGGAAGGTGGAAACTCTTCATCCCCTTCCCACAGGATCATACGGATCTGATAGCCTGGGTAAATAGCCACTTCATAGGCAATATCCCCGTATTTCACAGGCTTTGCATGGATATGCTCCATGATCGCTTTAAAATCACCGATCCTGTTCCCGTAAGTAAAAGCAAGCCTTTTGATACATCTGCCGTCAAACTGGCGGAGATATACTTCCCCCCAAGGCATTTCCCTGTATGTTTTGAAATTACCGGATCCACAGGACTTCATACCGTTCAAAAGGAAACGGATGGTAAGGATCTTGGCATAGATCATCTCTTCCAGCGGATAAAAACCTCTGTCATCCTCCTCATGACTTACCTGAAAATCCGGATAAGTAATATGATAGACAGTACCAAGGAATGTAAGTGTAAAGCTTCTGTTCTCCTGATCATAAGGAATCTCCAGATTCTCCCCTAATACCTGCGGATCTGCCTGTCCATACTGTTCCAGATAGTGCTCCCAGGGCATCCGCTCCTTGCTGTCCTTTTCGTAATTTAAATCTTCAATGGTAAATGGCATTTTGTCCTCCATCTAACTCTTACTTTCTGTTCTGCTGATCCTTCATAACGTCCGGAAACATTCCTGTATCTGTATGAGGGATAAAGCAGGCTCCTACAAATTCATCCATATAAGTGGGAACTGTAGAAAGCTCCATATATGTCATGTTGGAAGCCAGTTCATAGGTCTTTTTCTCAGCTGTAGTGGAAAGCAACATCAAATAAGCACCTGTCAGTGAAGAGTTACCGATGTAATGGAATTTATCCAGTGGAATATCCGGGAACATACCAATATTGACTGCATTTCGCATATTGATCCCGCTTCCGATGCCACCGGCAACATATACATCATCAATCATGGATACATCAAAATCAAGGGAACTGAGCATCGTGCGGATAGCTGAGAAAATAGCACCTTTGGCACGGATAAAGTTGTCAATATCCACCTCTGTGATCTCCACATCCTTAACAGATCCGGCCTCTTCTTCAAAGGCGATCACATAGCTGCCCATTCCATATTTGTCATGTCTGATCCTCCTACCTTCACGGACAAACTTGCCCTTAGGATTGATGATCCCGCACATAAACAGTTCACTGATCACATCAATAATACCAGAACCGCAAAGTCCTACAGGTTTTGTGCCCGGTTCTCCTACCACACTGTAAGAAGGCTCCATGGTCTCCTTGTCAATGGTGCAGGCTTCAATAGCCCCGTCAGTGGCACGCATACCACAGCTGATATCGCCGCCCTCAAAAGCAGGTCCTGCTGAACAAGCACAGCTCATCATAAAGTCAGAGTTTCCAAATACAAGCTCTCCATTGGTACCCAGATCAATAAACAGTGAAAATTCCGGTCTGTTCCAGATCATACTTACCAATGTACCGGCTGTAATATCTCCTCCAACATAGCTTCCGATATTTGGCGCAATAATAATATGTGCGTCTTTATTAACTGCAATCCCCAGATCAGAAGCAAACAGGGAATTGGTTTTGTAAAATGCAGGAATATAAGGCTCCATACGGACAGGATCTGCATTCACTCCTGCAAAAAGATGATTCATAGTTGTATTGGATGCTACGCACATCCGATAGATCTGACTTGCACGAAGCCCGGAACTTTTACACATCTGGGCAATCATTGGATTAATGGTTTCCTTGATGATGGCATCCTGAAGCTTCTTCTTTCCACCCGGCTTCTGCTGCTCAATAATACGGTTGATCACATCCGCTCCAAAACGGATCTGTCCATTACCTGAGGATGCCTTTGCAAGGATCTCTCCTGTTTCCATATTGATCAGTACACCGGATACTGTGGTTGTACCTATATCAATGGCAAGTCCGCCGATGGTCACTTTTTCATCCATGCCATAAATATCATATACAAACAGATCACTTGGTGTTGTACGGACTACACATTTCACTTTGAAATGATTCTCTCTTAATACATCCGGAAGCTTTTTCAGCACCATATAAGGGATCCGTACCTGTTTCAGATTCATATATTTTTTTAATGCCCTGGTAAGTCTTTCATTGTCTGGCATGGTATCCTCAAGACTGGGCTCATCCATGGACACTTCGATCACATCCAGACTATTTCTCAATTCAATTCCTGTAAGTTCAACATCTTCTTTCGCTCTTTCAAAAATAGCGATTTCTTCCTTTGAGCTTAGGTCAGCAACCTTCATCCTGCTTTTATATGCAGATGCAATATCAGGCACCAGAACAGTTACATCCCCAATAATCTTACTAACACAGGCAAGCCTCCATCCAAGATCATACTCTTCATCACTGATATGTAATGTCTTTTTACTGTCAAGCTCTCCCTCTTTTAACTGTACCCGGCATTTGCCGCAGGAGGCGTTTCCGGAACATGGTGCATCGATGGCCACATTGGAATCTCTTGCAATCTCAAGTAAATTATCCCCCGCATTGGCATACGTCTCTACCACACTGCCATCTTCAAATGCAAATGTTATCTTAAACATCAGCAACCACCTTTCTCGAAAAAAAGGGCTGAGGCCGAAGCCCCAGCCCATGTTATTTCTGTATATAGATCTTCGGACTGTAAATTACAGCTCAAGGTAAGAATCTGCATACAGGGTGTTGCCCTTGAATACGTCACAGGATTTAATTGTCTCCATCAGACGAAGGTCATTCGGGTTTACGATAGCGGAAGTTAATCCCTGCATCATAGCCATGGCTACCAGTGCAGAATCCATGATCGGACGGATGTTCTTCGGCATACCGTTACTGTTGTTGGACAGACCGCCTGTAGAATTCAATCCCATATCAGAGAACATCTTAATAGCTTCCAGAACTTCCATCTGTTTGTCCTGCATACCTTTTACTACCAGGAACAGAGGATCGAACCACAGATCTGTAGGCTCCATACCATGCTCCATACCTCTCTCAAGAAGCATCTGGCAGTACATCATACGCTCATCATTGTCTTTTGCGATACCCTCGCCATTGCAAAGAGCGATAACGATAGCATCGTTAGCTGCTGCAAGGTCGATGTTCTCAATTCTTCCTGCTGCATCAGCAGAGTTTACGATCGGTTTTCCTTTACTTCTGTTGTATACGGAAATACCAGCCTCGATAGCCTTCTTATTGGAAGTATCAAGAGCAAGCGGAACATTGTCGAAATTCTCCTGAAGAAGCTTTACAGCCCATTTCATCAGGTCTTCGCCATCATTCTCAGCAGGTCCGATGTTTACATCAAGATATACAGCGCCTGCATCCAGCTGCTGTTTTGCTCTTTTTAAGATCGGCTCAGGATCTCTTTCTGTAAATGCTTTATTTACGATGGGAGCTGTGGTGGAAAGTCTCTCACCAATAGTAACAAATTTTGCCATTGTATTGTTCTCCTTTACATTATTAATTTCTACAGTACACAGCCTTAAGCTTCAAGGTCTTTTAAGAACTTAACAAGCTGAACAGCTTCTCTTGGTCCTACAATGATCTCCCATCCAGGAAGTTTGGACTCAAGATCTCCCTTAAGGACAGCTACCTTACCAGGGATAACAAGTTTTCTGCATTTAACCTTTGGCTCAACATTCTCTTTGATAAACTGAGAAATGCTGTTACCGGAGAATTTACCGGCTGCCCAGGATGTAAGTACAGATAATCCACCTGCATCATTGATCACAAGGTTAAGGGGAACGCCTGAACGCTCCAGCTCTCCGGATACAAGGAAGTATGTAAGAGCGAAGTCTACTGTTGTAACAACAATAGAATTCTCATCGCCGCCATTCATCGGATAAATGCCTGGCTCAACTTTCATTGGCTTCTGCGGGTCAGTGAATACGTTCTGACGCAGACCATACAGAGGAAGTGCTTCTGCATAAGTCATACGCTCCATAACGATGATGGAACCGTATTTCATGGTGAATACAGCTGCCAGCGCTGCCTGCAGATGGAAATCTCCGCCTGCGATCTTTGCAAGATTAACGATAGACGGATAGCCAAAGGTTCTGTCCTGGTCTTTCAGTGCTGCACGACGAACCTGTACAGCGTTTCCGAAAGTCTCTTTTAAATCAGCACCTGTTACGTCCAGTACAAGATTCTTGTTGCCAAGCTTCTCGATAGCTGCTGTTGTATCATATAACTCATTAAGGTCTTTGCCTGAAACTCCAAGTACAACGCCAGCAGCTGTTGCAACTGCATTCATTGCCTCGTAGTTGGAAGCATTTGCACCGTTTAATACCGGTTTGCTGTCCTTGCATACTTCAAGGGCTGCTTTAGCGATCTCAGGATCTGTACATCCCAGAACCAGAGTTCTTCCAAGACCTGCTGCTTTCTGAACCAGTGCAGTATAGGCTGCTGCATCTGCGCCTTCGTGGCAGTTCACATATACAACCTCAGCATACATTCTCTCACCGATACGGTCATAATCAACCTTCGGGATCTCAGCCAGTTTGGCTTCTACAGTGGCATCATCCATGCCTGTGCAAAGCTCAACAGCATATCTGGTCTTGTTAACAAATGTTTTCTCATGTCTGAATAAAACAGTCTCACCGCCAAGGGTAAGCTCTTCTGCGCCTGTACCGATCTTAATGGTTTTCATTGGCGGAGCGGTAGCCTCAGACAGAGATGCCAGAGCTTCCTCAGACATATGAGGACACTGCTCTATTTTCATTGCGCCCTGTGCAACTTTCATGGAGAAAGCCATACATGTCGGGCATCCACATTCCTTACAGTTTTTCTTTGGTGTTAATTTAAAGATCTGAATACCATTCAGTGCCATATCTTTTCTTCCTCCTAACTATTACACAAGTGCTTTGATCATTTTGGCGATGGTAGCCACAGACTGAGGATGTCTCAGTATTACTGCATCAGAACCTGCTGCCAGGTCTGCTGCTGCTGTCATAACTTCCATATCAATTCCACGCTCGTCCTCAGATCCCCACTCAGGCATATCTGCCTCGGAAGCAACGGATTCTTTTACGCCCCATGTCTCAGAAGCTACCGGTGTAATAATCGGCATCTGCAGCATATTATCATTCTGGGAAAGTGCTGCACCTTTGATACGATCCATAGTGGAAACAACATACTCATAACCATAGCCTACAGTAGCTGTTCCAACATTCATAACGATCTTCTTTGCATCAACACCTAACTGTGTTGTTACAACGTTCAGCTGTTTAGCAAGGTTGATATCATCAGCAGACTCTGCGCCAACGATCTGGCCATAAGCAAGACCTGCTGCTGCACCGATTGCCTTGTAGTTCTCTTCCTTCTCAGACAGAACAATGATGTTCCGGCCCTGAAGAGCCTCTGCAACCTTAGGAAGAAGTTCCGCATCCTTCTCCACATTCTTGCAGCCCTCTACAACCAGTGGACAGTCAATAGCCTCTGCAACCTCTTTTACAACTGCGATCAGTTCCTCTGTAGATTTGTTAGCTCCGTTAGGATCTCCGCCGTCCAGATTGAGCACAACAAAATCTCCACCTTCCATAGCAGCTGCCTTCTTGGCAATCTCAGCCATGGTGGTGCAGCCTTCATAATATGCCCTGATTCCAGGAGCAAAATCATCAAGGCCCATATCGGTGATCTCAACACCGATCTTCGGAGCGTTCTCGGTCGGATTATCAAATGTATAGAAAGGGAATGTGGAATTGCCTCCTATAACAACTGCTTTATCGCCAGTTCCAACCGTAACCGCATTGATCTTTGCATTAAATTTTTGTGGTTTCTGATTAAATGGCATTTCTAATAAGCCTCCTTAGATTATTCAAAAATAATTATACTACATCATCGGGTCCATTGACAATGCCGGATGATTATGTTCTGTTAAAAATGCAACAAGCACTTCCGGATCTGTTGCAACGGTTTCATCCCCGATCATATCCGTAAAATTGTCAATCCCATAAAGCTCTTTTGCAGTCTTATTCAAGCGTTCTGCAACTGTGTCCTTTAATTCCTTGGGCATCCATACAATACGTTCAATACCGCCTTCTGCCTTCATGAATTTCTTGGATGAAATAAAATGTTTTCCATGTCCCATAAATCCAGGTGTCTGAACACCGCCGCCAGTCATGGATGCCATCTCGGAGAACGTCATTCCAAGAGGAGTCATACCGGCATACTCACGGTTTGCGATCACCACGCCATTGGAAAATGGCTCAATACCGCAGATACATTCAAAGCATCCGCAGGAAGTCATAGGATCCTGCATAATGGAATACAAGGTAACATGCTCAAGAGCTCCCTGTGAGAACTTCTGAACTGCCTCATCCACATCTTCATAAGACCCCAGGTTCTCATCAATAGGACGTTCCTTTGTGATCACCTGACATGGTCCGTTTGGATCAAGCTCATTCGTAGCTTTTGCATCAAGCCAGGAAACAGCACCGCAAAGCCCCAGTCTTTCAGGTGTGACTACGCACACATGAGACGGAGAAAATGCCTGGCACAGGATACAGCTGTAATACACATCTACTGACTCATCTGTAAGAGTCTCCAGACGGGCATCACGTTTGTCAAAGGTAGGAATACCTACTTCATGACGCATCCTGGTACATTCTGCCGGATCTGTAAAGATCGTTACCTGACATTTGTCTACAACTGCTTCAAATTCATTCTTCACCTGGGTATACAGCACTTCTCCGAAATGTTTCGCACGGAAGCCTGCTTCATAAGCCTCATTACTGATACGGATACGGAACATATCCCTCTGGCCTGTATGATAAACACCCTCGATGCAGTTTATATAATTGTGGAATTTACGCTCGATAACCGGTTCAAAATCCGGCTGCATCTTCTTTCCTGCTACTTCTACCAGGTAGGCAAGACTATGTTTGCTGCCAGGTTCAAAGGTATCGATTTCCGGGCCTACGACCGTGATCTTGTGATCCTCAACCTCGTCCATGGTCTTGGTCTGTACAAGCTCTACGCAGTCCACACGGGAACCGTCAAATTCCACACGCATATCCTTACGACGGATGATCTCCCCCTCAAATGCAGAGGCAAATGCAACCGGGATATCTACTTTTGTGATCTTGATCTTAATATTTCTGGCTTCCAAAGAAACCTTATTGAAATCTGCTACATTGGGGCATGCGATCAGTGCGCCTGGTACTTCTTCAATATTCTCAGTCTCATTGGAGATTACCGGGAATCCAAGCTTGATCGCACCGGCTCCTGCAGCCAGTACAACGTCATCTACCGGCTTAAAGGCATTTACAAATGCAGGTACCCTCTCAGCGGTATAAGAAATCAGTGATGCTGCATCCCCTGGTGTTACATTACCAAAGATCAGGGCTGCACGAAGTGCAACAGATACCACATGGATCACAGAGGTAACGTCCTTACCAAGAGGAACGATACGGAGATTGTATCCCATCTTAAGCCCCAGTTCCTGTGCCTGGTCAATAATACCGCCTACCAGTGTTACAAGGATACCCTGTGCCTGGTAGCTTTTGATCAGATCTACGCCTTCCTGGGCTGTAGGTGCTGATCCAAGGATCACGGCTACGCCTGGAATGTCGCCGGTAACAAGGGGTACACCAAGCTCACGGATGATTGAATCCGCAAGATGGCCATAGCATGGCTCCTGATAAGGTTCTGCACCATCCAGATATTTCAGTGCTTCAATAAACTCTGCGCACAGAGCTGTAGCAACACCGGACATCAGAGCATTGTCAAGGGTCTCTTCCCTGTTCATCAGGGATTTTACTACACCAAGAGCTTCCTTAAGCTCTCCCAGTGTTTTGATCTTAACACCGGTAACAGCATAGTAACACGGCAGACAGTATGCTGTATGTGGAAATCCTACAGCCTTGTCTGCGCCATTGGCTTGTACGGCATCGTTTACAGCCTTCTCTGTAAGGCCGTAAACAGCGTCATTTCCGCTGAAAATTCTGTTGATTAACATTGTTTTCCATCTCCTTTTTGTATGTTAATCCAAACCTGAATCAAGAATGCCTCGGCATTCTTGCTGCGAGGTGCGCGTCATGCAATTGCATGACATACTTCTCCTGCGCACCTCTGCAATCCTGCCGGAGGCTATATCGTAAACCGGGGCAGGGGAAATCATCCCCTGTCCCGGATTGCCGATCACAAGACCAAAACTTTACCCTCCGCTGCAAAGCTTTATGTCATGTCCTGTTAAAACAGGTAAGACAAATCCGCAATTACATCATTGGATCCAGTGCAAGTGCAGGATGACCTTTCTCTGTAAGGAAGCCTACCAGAGTCTCCGGATCAGTTGCTACTGTCTCATCACCGATCATATCAGTGAAGTTGTCGATTCCGTAAAGGTCTTTTGCAGTTGCATTTAATTTGTCTGCGATAAACTCTTTTAATTCTTTTGGCATCCAGACGATACGCTCGATACCGCCCTCAGCCTTCATAAATTTCTTGGAAGCGATAAAATGCTTACCATGTCCCATGAAACCAGGTGTCTGAACACCGCCGCCTGTCATGGATGCCATCTCTGAGAAGGTCATTCCAAGAGGTGTCATGCCTGCATACTCACGGTTTGCGATAACAACACCGTTGGAGAATGGCTCGATACCACAGATACACTCGAAGCATCCGCAGGAAGTCATGGGATCCTGCATAATGGAGTACAGTGTAACATGCTCCAGAGCACCCTGGGATAATTTCTGAACTGCTTCATCAACATCCTCATAAGCACCAAGTTCTTCGTTGATCGGACGCTCTTTTGTAATTACCTGGCAAGGTCCATTCGGATCCAGCTCGTAGGTAGCCTTAGCATCCAGCCATGAAACTGCACCGCAAAGTCCAAGTCTCTCTGGTGTTACCACGCATACATGGGACGGGGAGAATGCCTGGCAGAGGATACAGCTGTAATATACGTCAACAGACTCATCTGTAAGATTTGCAAGACGGTCATCACGTTTCTCAAAGATCGGGATAGCAACTTCATGACGAACTCTTGTACACTCAGCAGGATCTGTATAGATTACAACCTCACACTTATCTACAACAGCATCAAACTCATTCTTAACCTGTGTATACAGAACCTCACCAATATGTTTGATACGGAATCCTGCATCAAATGCTGCATGGCTGATACGGATACGCTGCATATCTCTCTGGCCTGTATGGTATACACCCTCGATACAGTTGATGTAGTTGTGGAATTTACGCTCGATAACCGGCTCAAAGTCTGGCTGCATGTTCTTACCGGAAACTTTAACAACATAAGCAATGCTGTTCTTGCTTCCATCTTCCATCTCGTCTACTTCCGGTCCAACAACTGTGATCTTGTGGTCCTCAACCTCTGAAGCGTCACAGGTATGTACAAGCTCTGCACAGTCTACACGGGAACCATCAAACTCAACACGCATGTCTTTACGACGGATGATCTCACCCTCGAATGCAGATGCGAATGCAACCGGGATATCAATATTTGTGATCTTGATCTTAATGTCACGTGCCTCAAGGGAAGTAGCATTAAATTTGCTAACATCCTCCTGAACGATCAGGCTCTTAGGTACACGGAAAATGTTCTCTGTCTCGTTTGTGATAACAGGGAAACCAAGTGCGATGGCACCAGCACCACATGCAACAACAACATCATCCAGAGGTCCGAAAGCATTAACAAATGCCGGAACACGATCCATGGTATATTTCATAAGAGTGCCTGCATCACCAGGTGTTACATTACCGAAGATCAGGGCTGCACGAAGTGCTACGGATACTACATGGATCACTGCTGTAACATCCTTGCCAAGCGGGATAACACGTACATTTGCGCCAGTATTCATACCAGCTTCTTTTACCTGATCAATGATGCCGCCAACCAGTGTTACAAGGATACCCTGTGACTGATAGCTCTTTACAAGAGCAACACCCTCTTCTACAGAAGGAGCTGTGCCAAGGATAACTGCAACGCCTGGGATATCTCCTGTTACAAGGGGAACACCCAGCTCACGGATCACTGCATCAGCAAGATGGCCATAGCATGGCTCTTCGTATGGTACAGCACCGTCAATATATTTCAGGACTTCGATGAACTCAGCGCAAAGTGCGGTAGCAACACCGGACATAAATGCATCATTCAGTCTTTTTTCTCTTGTCATCAGTGTTTTTACAACACCAAGGGCTTCTTTTAATTCTTTTAAGGTAGTAACCTTAGAACCGGTTACTGAATAGTAGCATGGAAGGCTGTAAGCTGTATCAGGGAAGCTTACTGCTTTGTCTTCGCCATGCTGAGCAATTGCAGCATCAATCGCACCTTCTGTTAAACCATATACAGCGTCATTTCCGCTGAATACTCTATCAAATAATGTCACTGTCATACCTCCTATTATTTACAGACTTGAATCATTATTTACAGGAAACCCTCCGATCGCTCATCTGTTATCAGATGGTCCCATCTATTTTATTCTTGATCTTTCTGATCTCATCCGTCACAGACTGGCTGAAATCATATGGGGATTTCCCCTGGCGGTCTGCGTCCATTACTTCAGTATTGTAATGGATCATCCCAAGGAGATCTTCTGCCGGGATCCTGGAGCGGATAAACTCCTCATCCTCAGAGTTTCTCACTTTGTTAGCCACCACTTTCACCTGGGATACACCCAGGTCTTTTGCAAGACGCTTAACATTCTTGTAAGTCTGTACGCTTCTTGCACCCGGCTCGATCACCACGATAAACTCATCCATACTTTCTGTGGTACCCCGGCCCAGATGCTCCAGGCCGGCTTCCATGTCCATGATCACCACATCATCCCTGTGAACCACAAGATTGCTGATGATCCTTTTAAGCATTACATGCTCAGGGCAGACACATCCGCCTCCCCCTGTCTCCACAGTACCAAGGACAAGCAGTTTTACTCCGTTACAGGTCTTTCCGTAGGTATCCGGAATATCATCCACTTTAGGATTCAATGTATAGAACTGATTCCGGCTGTTTGCTCCTGTACGTTCCTCCACAAGCTTACGCATCTTTGATATCGGTACAATGGAATCCAGTGTATCCTCATCAAAACCAAGGGCAAGGCCAAGATTGGCATCCGGATCCACATCCGCTGCAAGAACCTTCTTCCCCTCATCTGCGTATAATCTGGCAAGTGTTGCCGCAAAAGTTGTCTTTCCTACTCCGCCTTTACCGGTTACTGCTATCTTCATAAGTTAATCGCGCCTTTCCTGCTATCAGATTCCGAGAGCGTCACGTTTTGCTTCGATTCTCTCGATCATCAGATCGCCTAATTTATCAATGTCTTTTTCAACGGTATAAGCAGCCTCTACCCAATCACGAACGCCGCTGGTAAGAAGCTCTGCCACCTCTGTAGATCCGGAAACATAAGGATCTACACCAAGGAAGGTATCAAGACCTGTAGCTACTACATAGTTACCGATGGATACAGCCTTCTCAGACATCCACTCCGGAGCACATCCTACAACAGGAAGCTGGGAAATGTTAAGTCCGGAATCCTTTGCAAGCTCAGCTGCAAGGATCATCATACGGCTGATATCAACACAGGAGCCCATATGTAATACTGGTGGGATATCTGCAAGCTCGCAAACACGTTTCAGACCTGCACCGCAAAGATCCTTTGCAGCTTTGTCCATAAGGCCTGCACGGGCTGCAGCCTGTGCGGAACATCCGGAAGCGATGATCACGATATCATTTGCGATCAGCTTCTTCATCAGTTCAATATGTGCTGTGTCCGGTCTTACTTTCGGGTTGTTGCAGCCAACCATAGCAACTGCTCCACGGATAACACCGGAAGTAATGCACTCAATAAGAGGTTTGGTTGTACCAGTCTCATCAACCTGAGAGTTGGTAACACCGTCAAGTGTCTTAACGATAGCTTCTACAGAATATCCAACTGTTGCTTTATGCTTCAGCTGAGGAATATGTACAAGCTCCGGTCTTCTGTTCTTGAAGTTCTCACATGCAAGCTTTACGATATTCTTAGCTGTCTCTCCTGCGTTGTCAGAATGGAACTCAATGAAATCAGAGTCTGGCATCTGGCAGATCGGAGAAGTTGTGATGAACTTGGTATGGAAGCACTTGGAAAGAGGCCCAAGAGCCGGGAAGATACACTGAACGTCAACAACGATAGCCTCACATGCACCTGTAAGCACTACGTTCTCCTGCTGCAGGAAGTTACCTGCCATCGGAATACCACGGCGCATAGCAACCTCATTGGAAGTACAACATACACCGGATACAGTGATTCCCTTAGCACCCATGGATTTTGCATAATCGATCATTTCCTTGCTGTCTGCATACTCACAGATCATCTCAGAAAGGCTTGGATCATGACCATGAACAACGATATTTACATTCTCTTCAACCATAACACCAAGATTTGCTTCTGTGTCAATTGGCTTTGGTGTTCCGAACAGAACGTCAGAGAACTCAGTTCCGCACATGGAACCGCCCCATCCATCAGAAAGTCCGTTACGAAGGGACTGACGGATCAGAGCCTCCGGCTTGCTGGTGTTACCCATATGGGTCATATGAAGAGCACAGGAAACCTCACGGTCGATCGCTCTTGGCTCAATGCCTGCTGCATGCCACAGATCCTGTGTATGCTGAGGAGCTCTTTTAAGCCATCTGGAATAGCCTTTGATCTTTCCATATTCTTCCTGAGCAAGTTCAGACATCTCGTGAGCAAGATCGTAAATATCTCTTCCCTCTGTCTCAACGCCCCACTCTTTTGCAATACGGATCAGCTTCTCAGGATCCTTTACCTGATAATCGCCGCCCTCTTTTGCATGGCTCAGTGTGATACAGATCTCACGGCCGTGATCAGAATGGGTAGCAGCACCGCCAGCTACGAAACGAAGGAAGTTTCTTCCTACGATACCGTGTACGTCACATCCGCAGATACCTCTGGATGCCTTTGGTGTAATACGGCATGGTCCCATGGAACAGATACGGCAGCAGACACCCTGCTCACCAAATTTACAGTGAGGAGTCTGATTCTTTACACGCATCTGCCATGCATCAGCGCCTACCTTTGCACCTGTCTCAAGAAGACGGGCTGTGGCAGCTTCAAACTCTTCCACTGTAGTCAATTTAAATTCGCTCATTATTAACCTCCTTAATGATCATACATCCATGCATGAACAATTTTCAAAAGAGAACCATGGATGTACTTCTTGGGTATATTGGATGATCCCAGGGCAGGCATCCCATCCCCACCCATGGGATATTTTATTTAAAAAAAATCAAAGATTTAATTTGCCGGCAATTTCACGAAGTGCTTTCTTTACAGGATTATCCTCCGGAAGCTCTACAGTGGGACGTCCCTCACAGTCAAACTCATAAACAGACTCATCCTGCGGAACCACTCCCAGAAGTGTAAGACCCTGATTCCGGATCTCTTCCTGGATCCCCTCATTCAGCTTACCCTGCGGCGCACGGTTCACGATCAGTCCTACTGTATCAGGATGCATGTTGCACTCCTGGATCAGCTTTGCAATACGTCCTACTGCCTGGATGCCCCTCCTGGAGCAGTCGCTTACCAGAATAGCTGTCTGCATGCTGGGCAGTACACCTCTGCTGATATGTTCCATACCAGCTTCATTATCTACTACAAAGTAAGGATAATTGTTCTGGTATTTTGCCAGCTGTGTCTGCAGGAGGCCATTTACATAGCAATAGCAGCCTTTGCCCTGAGTCCTGCCCATAACCAGAAGGTCAAAATCATCATCCTCCACAAGTGCATCCTCAAAACGCATTTCAGCATAGTCAGCCTTGGACATACCGGCTGGAATCGGGCTAACCTTCGCCAGTTCTGCCTGTGCGATTTCTTCCCTTACATCGCCAAGAGTTGTCTCCACCTTTACGCCAAGAACCTCATTCAGATTGGAATTGGCATCTGCATCTACTGCCAGCACAGGACCTTTGCCCTGTTCGCAGAGATACTGGATCAGCATTCCGCATAATGTGGTCTTTCCAACGCCGCCTTTACCTGCAACTGCAATAACATGTGCCATAACTTTAAATGCCTCCTGTCAATTATCATAATGCTGCAATCTTATACAAGTGTACGAAGTCCGGATCTGTCAATGATCTCAGAAACATCTTTCCATTTGTTAAGTGCATACAGATGGATACCGTCAACACCAAGTGCACGATACTCATCGATCTGTTTGATAGTATACTCAATACCCTCTTCTTTGAATGCTTTGATCTTATCATCATAGAACATATCAAATGGCTTGCCGTCTGCATCTTTTGCTGCAAATGGATTCGGGAACAGCCAATGTCTGGAGATCAGTCTGCAAAGCTCACGATCCATTACACAGCCGTTACGTGAAAGAGCCATATTAATGGTAGCAGACATATCAAGGATCGGCATTACTCCAACATCTACAGGCATTGTAACACCTGCTTTACGGATAGCATCCAGCCAGTATTTGAACTGCTCCATATCCCAGCAAAGCTGAGTCATGATATAATCAGCACCATTGTCCTGTTTCTGTCTGAGGACTGCAATGTCACTCTCAAGGCTGCGACATGCAATGTGTCCTTCCGGAGATCCTGCTACAGCGATCTCAAATTTATCGCCGTACTGGTCACGAACAAACTTAACAAGGTCTGTTGCATAATCAAAATCACCGCAGGTAGTAGTCTCGCCAAGGGGAATATCTCCACGAAGCGCAAGCATATGATCAACGCCCTCTTCCAGATACTGATCCAGCTGAGCTTTGATACCGTCTTTTGTATTCTTAATAACTGTAAAATGTGTTACAGGGATAGTACCTGCATTCTTGATCATCTGGCACACTTCTCTGTTGGCGCCTACATTTCCGCCGCCTGCACCATATGTACAGGAAATGTACTCCGGATGATATTTCATCAGGTGCTCAATCGTTCCAGGAAGATTTGCCATTCCTTTTTCCGTCTTCGGTGGGAAAAGTTCGAAGGACAGCAGCATCTTTTCTTTCATTGCTTCTGATAATTTCATTTTACATACCTCCACGTATATTATTTGCTTTATATAACTAAAGGCCAAAAAGCCCTTATTACCTGTTATTATGATCCGCATTCGCCCCAGCGATCCTGTAGGAATGCGGAAGCCATGACTGGCTAATCACATTTTACCTTAACAATACTGTTGGCAAGATCTACCATAAGGATACTGCCTTCTACAATACGCTCATCCCCCATGATATCACGAAGAACAAGCTTATCGCCATCTACATCAATACGGCTTACATTTTTGAAGATCACTGAATCATCACTCTGTTTGTAAACGGTTGCAAGACACATAGTCAAACGCCTCCTTAATATTCGCAGCTGTAAAAACAGCCGCTTTGCAACAACCGTGCTTATGCACCCACTGTCATAATTGTTATTTGCTGATCTCTTCTTTTACAAGAGTAAGGGCAAGTCCAAGACGCATATTCCCTTTCTGAAAATCAGAAACTCCCTCGCGGATAGTCTTTGCAGCTGCAGCCATGCCCATCTTCTCTAAATTGTCTGCCATCTGATCCAACTCTGCTGCATGGTGTTCATTATGCTGCAGCATATAAGTAAGAAGTGCTACTGTTTCATTCTTGCAGTCGCCTCCCTGGCAAGATGTACAATGGTCACCGCACTGCTGACCCTCCCCGTGTGTATGGTCATGCTCTTCTCCGTGCTCATGTGTATGTGTATGGGAATGGCTCACTCCGTCCGCATGTGTATGCTCATGTGTATGCTCATGTCCATGCTGTACAAGATTGCCATTTTCGTCTTTAATCAAGTGCATGTGTATGCTCCTTTCTCTTTGCCCCGCAAAAGGGCAGACTTATGACATATTTTTATCAATTATCATCATTATACAACCTTTTCAACCCGTTATCAAGGAATATTCACTGAATTTTAAACAAATATTGCATTTTTTAATGTGCATTTCTATTCTTTTTTACTTAATCACTTTACCTTGCTGATGTGTTCGTTTTCTTTTTAACAATCTTTTTCAAAAAAATATTCAAGAATGATTCGGCAGCATCATAAAAAAGCCTTCCCCCACTGGTATCCCGGATAAATATCCAGGACAGCCAGAGGAAGGAAGGCCTTTATCAATTCTGTGTCGATTCAGAAATCACATTATTTCTCAGGACCTGCAGATACAAGTGCTTTACCAGCTGCATTTCCTTCATATTTAGCAAAGTTCTTAACAAATCTGTCAGCCAGATCTTTTGCCTTTGTCTCCCACTCAGAAGCATCTGCATAGGTATCTCTTGGATCAAGGATAGCCGGATCAACTCCTGGAAGATCTGTAGGAACCTCAAAGTTGAAGTATGGGATCTTCTTAGTAGGCGCATTCAGGATGTCACCGTTCAGGATCGCATCAATGATACCACGGGTATCTTTGATAGAGATACGTTTACCTGTTCCGTTCCAGCCTGTGTTAACAAGGTATGCTTTAGCGCCGCTCTTCTCCATCTTCTTAACAAGCTCTTCTGCATATTTGGTAGGATGCAGCTCCAGGAATGCCTGGCCGAAGCATGCGGAGAATGTAGGTGTAGGCTCTGTGATACCACGCTCTGTACCAGCAAGCTTAGCAGTAAATCCGGAAAGGAAGTAATACTGTGTCTGCTCTGGTGTAAGAACAGATACTGGCGGCAGTACACCAAATGCATCAGCAGAAAGGAAGATCACATTCTTAGCAGCCGGTGCAGAAGAAACCGGGCGAACAATATTCTTAATGTGGTTGATCGGATAAGATACACGGGTATTCTCTGTAACGCTCTTATCAGCAAAATCAATCTTTCCATCTTTATCAAGTGTTACGTTCTCAAGAAGAGCGTTACGTTTGATCGCATTGTAGATATCCGGCTCAGACTCTTTGTCAAGGTTGATAACCTTTGCATAGCAGCCGCCCTCGAAGTTGAATACTCCGTTGTCATCCCAGCCATGCTCATCATCACCGATCAGAAGACGCTTAGGATCTGTGGAAAGTGTAGTCTTACCTGTTCCGGAAAGTCCGAAGAAGATAGCTGTATTCTCACCGTCCATATCTGTGTTTGCGGAGCAGTGCATGGAAGCAATACCCTTCAGCGGCAGATAATAGTTCATCATGGAGAACATACCTTTCTTCATCTCTCCGCCGTACCATGTATTAACGATTACCTGCTCACGGCTTGTGATGTTGAACATAACAGCTGTCTCAGAGTTAAGACCCAGCTCTTTAAAGTTCTCAACCTTTGCCTTGGAAGCATTGTAAACAACAAAATCAGGCTCGAAATCTTTCAGTTCTTCTTCTGTTGGCTGAATGAACATATTTGTTACAAAGTGAGCCTGCCAAGCAACCTCAACGATAAAACGGATAGCCATACGTGTGTCTTTGTTTGCGCCGCAGAATGCATCTACAACATACAGTTTCTTATTGGAAAGCTCCTTCTGAGCGATCTCTTTAACTGCCTGCCATGCTTCCTGTGTTGCAGGATGGTTATCATTCTTATACTCGTCGGATGTCCACCATACAGTGTCCTTGGAATTCTCATCCATAACGATATACTTATCTTTAGGAGAACGTCCTGTATAAATACCGGTCATTACGTCCACTGCCCCAAGCTCGCTGACCTTACCTTTTTCAAAGCCTTCAAGTTCCGGCTTTGTCTCCTCTTCAAACAACATCTCATAAGAAGGGTTGTACACAATCTCAGTAGTTCCTGTAATGCCGTATTTTGTTAAATCGATTCCAGCCATCTTACATTTACCTCTTTCTTCAAATATTGTTTATTTACCTGTTACGCAGGTATGTGATATCTTTTTAACGATATCATTGCAAAGAAGTACCTTGTTCCTTCTTTGGTTATTATTATACATAATAAAAGAATAAAATCAACCAAAAAATACATTTTTTTCTTTCAACTATATTTGACTGTAGTAGTTTTTTAATAGAATTGAGTTAACTCTTTCACATTTCTATGTTATACTAATACATGAATTTAGTGCAGCTTCCGCACATGTATTGAGGAGGATTGATTGATTTGAGAACAACTGTTTTTCTTAACAACGACAGAGAAATGCCCCTTCTTGGGCTTGGCGTTTATAAAACAGAAGATTCAGAAGCAGAAACTGCCATTAATGCCGCCGTAAAGGCCGGCTACCGACTGATCGATACTGCTTCTGTATACAAGAATGAAGAAAGTGTTGGCAAGGCCATTGCTAAATGCGGCATCCCAAGGAAGGACCTTTTTATCACCAGTAAAGTATGGAATACTGCCCAGCGCCTGGGTGATATTGACGGTGCCTTTTACAGAAGCCTAGAAAGGCTGAAACTGGATTATGTGGATCTGTATCTGATCCACTGGCCGGTACCCGGCTGCTATCTTGGCACCTGGCAGGCTTTGGAGAAGATTCTGGATTCCGGACGTGCCCTTTCTATTGGAGTAAGCAATTTCCAGATCCACCATCTGGAAGAGCTTAAGAAGGTTTCCGGCATCATCCCGGCAGTGAATCAGATCGAATGCCATCCATTATGTTATCCCAAAGAGCTGATCGAATATTGTGAATCCGAAGGCATACAGGTTCAGGCCTATGCCCCACTGGCCAGAGGAGCTTATTTTGACAATGATGTGATGTGTGTTCTTGCCACGAAATATGCCCGTACCCCAGCGCAGATCGGTCTTCGGTGGGCCATCCAAAAAGGCATCAGCGTGATTCCCAAGTCTGTTCATCCGGATCGGATCGCTTCCAATGGTAATGTTTTTGATTTTACCATTGAAGATGAAGATATGGCTATCATTGACACATTAGATGAAGACTTCCACAGCTCCCACGTACCGGAAGACCTGCGGGATGTGATCTTCTAAAACAAAAGAACTGCTGTTTTTTGGCAGCTGGTATAAGGCCTTTTCTCTGATACCTTAT
>NZ_JAOQJL010000003.1:93465-169314 GCF_025566965.1 Blautia ammoniilytica
CATTTCCACTTCATACTTTTCTGCAAGTTCTTTGGCTGCCTTGGCAGAATACACGCCCTCTACCACCATCTTCACTTCGTCCATGGCCTGTTTCATAGTGTATCCCTTGCCCATCAGATAACCGGCTTTACGGTTACGGCTGTGCACACTTGCACAGGTAACGATCAGATCGCCGATCCCGGAAAGGCCAGCAAAGGTTTCTGCCTTTGCACCCATCTTTACGCCCAGACGCCCGATCTCAGCGATACCTCTTGTAATGAGAGCAGCCTTTGTATTATCACCATAACCAAGGCCATCTGCAGTACCTGCTGCAAGAGCGATCACATTTTTCAAAGCGCCGCCAAGCTCTACACCCAGGATATCCGGTGTAGTATATACACGGAACACAGGGCTCATAAAGATCTCCTGAAGATACTCTGCTGTCGCCCTTTTATGTGAACTGACCACACAGGTGGTGGGAAGACCACGGCTTACCTCTTCTGCATGGCTTGGTCCTGACAGCACACATACATTAGCACAAGGAATCTCCTGTTCAATAATTTCGCTTAAAGTCATAAGCGTCTTCTCTTCCACCCCTTTGGCAACATTCACAATGATCTGTCCCTGGCGCACATAAGGAGCCAGCCGTTTGGATGTGCTTCTTGTAAAAGGGGAAGGAACTGCAAGTATCACCACATCCGGCTGATCCATTGCCAGTTTCTCATCCTTTGTTATCAGTATTCCCTCCGGGATCTTCACACCGGGAAGCTTTGCAGGATTTTCTCTTTTTTCACAAAGAAGAGCAACCTCATCCCCCAATGCAGACCAAAGGATCACCTGATGTCCGTTATTGTTCAGAAGGATTGCAAGAGCAGTTCCCCAGCTGCCTGCACCCATTACACTGATTTTTGCCATAGCATTCACCTCATTTATTTTCTAACCGGTTTTTAATCAAAATAAACCTTATTTATTCTTGCTTGCCGAATATTCTAATATAAACCTTATTTATTCTTGCTGGCTTTTCCAAGATAAACCTTACTTTCTTTACCAGAAAGAAGTCTGGATATGTTGGATCTGTGGCGGTATACAGCCAGCACGGTCATCAGTCCCATTACCACATCCATCTCCACAGTATGGGATAAATCCATGCCATAACATCCTATTGCTCCAAATACCACAAAACAGATCCATGCAGTTACATAGGCGCTGATAGAACCTACTGATACATAATGAATCGTAAAGAACAAGATAAGAAAAACACCAGCTGCGATCAAGAATACCTTCCAGTCAAGGGCAAGGAGCATCCCTGCAGAAGCAGCCACTCCCTTCCCTCCTTTAAAATGAAGATAAAAAGGGAAATTGTGGCCAAGTACACAGCCTGCTGCTGTGTACATTCCCAAAAGAGGAAGTATATCCTGATAATTGTTCTTAAACAGATGATCTATCAGAAGGATAGCCAGCACGCACTTAAACATATCTCCCAGCAAAGTGATGGCTCCAGCCTTTTTGCCCAGTGTACGCAGGGCATTGGTGGTGCCTGCATTGCCGCTGCCGCACTGGCGAATGTCAATATGATGAGATTTTCCTACCAGATAGCCGGTCTGAAACATACCGAATATATAACCGATCCCCAGACAAATTAATCGTTCCATAATCTTTATTCCTTTTCTCCCCGTTCCCGTACAATGAATTTCAGCGGAGTCCCGCCAAAATCAAATGCGTCCCGGATTTTATTTTCAATGTACCTGGTGTATGAAAAATGCATCAGTTCTTTGTCGTTTACAAAAATCACAAATGTAGGCGGTTTTACTGCCACCTGTGTCATATAGAAGATCTTCAGCCTGCGTCCTCTGTCTGAAGGCGGCTGCTGCATAGCCACTGCCTCGGACAGGATCTCATTGAGTACACCTGTCTGGATACGCATATTCTGGTTCTCGATCACTGCATCCAGTGTTTCAAACAGTCTGGAAATACGAAGTCCTGTTTTTGCAGAAATAAAGACGATTTCTGCATAAGGCATAAAGGAAAGCACCTCACGGATCTTGTTGGTATGCTTATAAATAGTCTTGTCATCCTTTACAATAGCATCCCATTTATTTACCGCAATGATCACGCCTTTGCCATTTTCATGGGCAACACCTGCGATCTTAGCATCCTGCTCTGTCACCCCTTCAGAAGCATCGATCATCACAACTACCACATCTGCCCGCTCTACAGCTGTCACTGTACGGATCACGCTGTAGCGCTCGATCTCCTCTTTGATATTCTTCTTTCGTCGAAGGCCTGCTGTATCAATAAATACATAATCTCTGCCTTCCCAGGTGACTTTTGTATCCACTGCATCCCTGGTGGTACCTGCAATATCCGATACGATCACACGGTCTTCTCCAAGAAGCTTGTTCACCAGAGAAGATTTGCCTACATTGGGCTTTCCTACAATGGCAATCTTGGGGATATCATCATCCTCACCATCTGTGCTGTCTTCAGGAAAATGCTTCACCACCTCATCCAGCATATCTCCCAGCCCCTGGCGGTTAGCTGCTGATATGGCAAATGGTTCTCCAATACCCAGATTATAAAATTCGTAAACATCCATCATGTACTTCTGGAAGCTGTCTACTTTATTTACCACAAGGATTACCGGCTTGTGACTCCGGCGCAGCATATCTGCCACCTTAGCATCTGCATCCACCAATCCCTGGCGTACATCTGTAATAAAAATGATCACATCTGCTGTATCAATGGCGATCTGGGCCTGCTCCCGCATCTGTGCAAGGATCAGGTCACTGCTGTCAGGCTCTATACCGCCTGTATCGATCATGGTAAATGTCCTATCAAGCCAGGTAACATCTGCGTAGATCCTGTCTCGTGTTACACCGGGGGTATCCTGTACAATGGAAATCCTGCCCCCGGCAAGTACATTAAAAAGTGTGGATTTGCCTACATTAGGCCTTCCCACTATAGCAACTACCGGTTTGCTCATACATCTGTCTCCTTCTAAGTTTTTTATGGTCAGGGGGTTGGATCATTGCAGATACAAGATCTGCCCCGCCTTCATCAACAATTACGATCTCTACCTTTAAGCTTTGGGATAACTGCTCCACAGTCATATCATCCAGAAAAACGTCTGTCTCACTTCTAAGCATACTGCATGGAAGCAATAGCTTTTCTCCAAGTTCCACATCCTTAAGCTGCTTAAGCAGATCTTGTCCTGTGATCAGGCCGGATACCGTGATCTTCTCCCCAAAAAATTCATTGGTGATCTTTCGTACCTGGATCTGTACTCCCGGATATTGCTGCCGTACAAGGTCCGCAAATCCGGCAATAAAAGGCGCTGCAAGAGCACCGGTTGCAACTGTACCCGTAACCTTCCGGTCGTCACCAGGAAGCTGTTCCAATGCCTGACGTACTTCTGTATCCAGAAGCCGTATCATACCTACACCGTTCTCTAGCTGAAGATACCCATCATAGGAATCCTCATTTGGGAGTTCTCTTTCTGCCAGGATGTACCATTCGTCAGAAGCATGGACAAAATGAATGTCATACTGTTCTTTCATCTTCTCCTGCCACTTTTCAATGATCTTAAGGGTTTCCAGTGCTTCCTTTTTGCCGAACAGTTCCAATGGGTAAAGTCCTTCCCTGTATTTGGTAAGTCCTACCGGTACAACAGAAACACTTTGCAGTACCGGGGCGTATTCTGCCAGCCTGGATAAGCTATATTCCAGTTCTGCGCCGTCATTCAGGCCTTTGCAAAGTACAATCTGGCCGTTCATGGTGATCCCTGCCTCATACAGCCGCTTTACTTTCTTTAGTGCGTCTCCTGCAAAACGGTTATGGAGCATCTTACAGCGAAGCTCTGGGTTCATGGTCTGAAAGGATATGTTGATAGGCTCCAGATGGTACTGGATGATCCTGTCAATGTCATGGTCGCTCATATTGGTAAGGGTCACATAGTTTCCCTGGAGAAAAGACAGTCTGGAGTCATCATCTTTAAAATACAGTGTTTCCCTCATACCTGGGGGCATCTGATCAATAAAACAGAAGACGCAGTGATTGGAACAGGATCTGTAATCATCCATCAGACCATTTTCAAATTCCACTCCCAGATCTTCTTCGTATTCTTTCTCTACTTCTAATTCCCAGATCTCTCCGTCTGCTTTTTCTACCTGAAGGACTACGTATTCTTCATTCATCAGATATCGATAATCGAATACGTCTTCTACCTGCTGTCCATTAACCGATAACAGGATGTCTCCTGGAGCCAGCTCCAGTTCCTGGGCAATGCTGCCTGGGAGTACACGGGAGATCACATGTCTTTTCTTTTTTTTCATTATTAACTCCGTTTATATCAGATCCGGAACCAGCTGCCATCACTGATACTAATTTGTTGCCCACCACTTGCAGGTGGGTGGCATGTTACATCTGATATATCATACCAATTTTGAGGGCAAAAAACAACCTGAAATTTTCCAGGGTGGGTGAGGCATTCGGACGGCAGTAAAAAGGGGACGAAAACGCCGCACAACTGTATACGTCTAGCTGTGCGGCATTTCGTTGGTTTTGATGTTTTAACATCAAAATCTTATTTTACAATAAATGTAAAGTATACGTTGTCTTCTGTTGAGCCAGAATCCATGGAGAAACAGATTCTGTAAGTTCCTGGTGCAACAGCTGATGTGAATGTAACAGCATCCTATCTTGTAGATGTAGTTGCCTGATGGATAAGTGAGCCTTTCCATACCACGAAGCCAGCACTGTCTGTATCAACAGGTACAAAGTTACACAGTGTATCCTGCTTTTCAATAGTGATCGAAACTGCTTTGTCTGTCTCACTTTGATTGCAAGATGTTTCAAGGTGGAACTGAAGCTTCGTCTGGGTGCCTTGTGGGATCACGTAGGAGTCAACTTTAGGATTCAGTACTACATCCAGCAGTGGCCGGTCTGTGAGAACGGTGTTGGTGTATGTAAAGCTTGCTGTGTTGCTGACTTTGTTTCCTGCGATGTTTCCTCTTGGGTCTTTGCCGTATACCAGGCACCAGTTCATGGTGAAGGTTCCGCCAGGCAGGTCTGTAAAGGTCACTGTCTGATTTTTTCTCATAGCTCTTTTTTCTCCCTTCTTTCTCGCGTTCCCTGTTGTCAGGAATGCTCCTCGCCGTTCCACAGAACAGGCGGTTCGCCATTCCGATAATGCCGGAACGGTCAAGACCATTCCTCACCTTCCGGAACAGGATTTAATTTATATCTAATTCCGATGTGGCATCCCGGAATCAAATATCCTTTGGATTGTTTTTCTCTTTTTCGGCGCGCAATGCTTCCAGTTCAGCAAGCAGGGCGTCTGTATCTTTCTTCTTGGACTTTTCATATGCCCGGCGGCGAATCACATCATAAGCCACCAGAAGGATGATCGGGCAGATCACACAAATGATCAGACCCTGGGTAGTCTGCATGAACATGGCCACATTGCCAAGTCCTTTCAAGCGGGTCTTATATACACCGATCAGATTTTTCGCCGGAACTGTAGGCAGATCCTCTGTATTATTGGCATCACCCTTGGTGATCCATGCCAGATTGCCTTCATCATCTGTAACAACTTCCTGAACACGATGGGTAACTGTGGCAGTGCCATTTCCTGCCGGATCATAAAAACAGATCACATCACCGACCTTAATTTCCTCCGGCTCAGCTGTATTGCAAACGATCAGATCGCCGGATTCAAACTCCGGATACATACTGTCAGTAAGTATTATCATAGGAAAAATCCCGCTGATACTGGGAACCTGATCTTTATTCGTATAACTTTTGATGATCAGTGTACAGTTGATCACCAATATAGGAATCAAGATCACGCATAATATAATGCCAATGCCTGTAAGTATCTTATGTCCAAGAGAACTTTTCTCTTTTTCCTGTGTCTGCTTCATTTCATTCCTCCCTGTTATGTGGCTCTGTAGCAAGCAGATCCATTTCTAAAAAAGTATAAACTGACCCACTTTTATTTGTATTTTACAATATAATGTGCCATTTTTTTATAATTATAACGCATATATTTATAAAATCATTGAATATAATCAATTATCTTTAATTTTTCGTCACAGCAAATGCAAAAAACATCATTTATTTACAGATTTGATTATTCTATTCGCATTTATTATATGTCTTTCGTTTTGTTCTTTTTTTAAAACAGTGCCCCGTTTTTTCTGCTTTCAGGTACAAAAATCAACAAATGCCTTGACCTTACCTGGCTCTGATGTTATAAATAAGAGATGAGCGTTCTTTTTGCATCTTAATACTTTAGGAGGAATATTATGCCCAATATTGAATTGCTTGAAAAATCTATACCTGTTGCCCCGATTCGGATCGCAGCACTGGCAGGATGCCGGGATCTGGCAGAGGAAGTAGACAAAAAGCTGGTAAAATTCCGTAAAGAACTGGTGGAAAATAAGAAATTAAGTATTATACCACAGGGTTACAGCGAAGAAACTTTTCTTGTAGACTGTGAATGTCCACGCTTCGGTACTGGCGAAGGCAAAGGAATCATCAAAGAATCTGTCCGCGGTACAGACCTTTTTGTTATGGTAGATGTTACTAATTTCAGCCTTACCTACAGCGTATGCGGCCATGAGAATCACATGTCCCCGGATAATCATTTCCAGGATCTTAAAAGGATCATTTCCGCTGCCACAGGAAAAGCACATCGTATCAGTGTGATCATGCCCTTCCTTTATGAAGGACGTCAGCATCGCCGTTCCAAGAGAGAGTCTTTAGACTGTGCACTTGCACTTCGGGAGCTTGGCGAGATGGGTGTTTCCAATATTATTACCTTTGACGCACACGATCCCCGTGTACAGAATTCCATTCCTTTAAGTGGTTTTGATAATTTCTTCCCTACGTATCAGTTCTTGAAAGCACTTGTAAAAAGTGTTCCTGATTTCAAGGTTGATAATGATCATCTGATGATCATCAGCCCGGACGAGGGAGCTATGTCAAGAGCCGTATATTTCTCCAATATTCTGGGCGTTGACATGGGTATGTTCTATAAGCGCAGGGACTATTCTGTGATCGTAAACGGCAAGAATCCTATCGTAGCCCATGAATTTCTTGGTGATTCTGTAGAAGGCAAGGATGTTGTTATCATCGATGATATGATTTCCTCTGGCGAGAGTATGCTGGATGTGGCAAAGCAGATCAAGGAGCGTCATGCAAAACGTGTATTTGTATGCACCACTTATGGTCTTTTCACAGATGGACTTGCCAAATTTGATGAATACTACGAAAAGGGATGGATCGATAAAGTGATCACCACCAACCTGAATTACCGTATTCCAGAGCTTCTCACAAAGCCATACTATGTAGAAGCAAATATGAGCAAATACCTTGCAAGCATTATCGATATCATCAACCATGATGTATCCGTTGAGAAGGTACGTTCCAGCAATGAGAAGATCATGTCCCTGATGAAAAGAGTCAATGCATGATTCCATATAATGATTAAAACTAAAGGCACAGTCTGCGGTAACCAAATCCGTTGACTGTGCCTTTTTACATGTATCCTCTGCCACCAAAACCTAACAAATCAGATGCTGGTTTAAAGAATCTGCTTGTACGCAGGTTTTTTTTACTGCATCGCCTTATAAGCTCCAGATATTTTCTCTGTCTTTTTCTCTTTCTCGTATTTCTTCAATTCTGCCAATGCTTCCCCGCCAAGCGGATAAAGCAAAATAATATTGAAGATCGTCATCAAACCGATCCCCACATCTCCCAGATCCCACACAAAGGTATACGCTGCCAGACCGCCAACAAAAAGCATTACCAGTGCCAGTACCTTATAAGCAGTTTGCCAGCACCATTTGTCTCCGAAAATGTAGGCAACATTACTTCTTGCATAAAACAAAATCCCGAGAAAAGTGGAAAAGCTAAACAGGAACAGGGTTACTGCAATAAATATTACTCCAAACCTGCCAAGATGGTACTCCATGGCTTTCTGCATCAGATCCATCCCGGTAAGGCCGGCAGTCAGGTCTTCAGGAGCAAGAAGCATGATGAATGCAGTACAGCTGCAGATCACAACTGTATCGATAAATACTCCCAGTGCCTGCACAAGACCTGCTTTTACAGGACTGCTGCACTCTACTGCGGCTGCTGCGCAAGGAGCAGAGCCGGATCCGGCTTCATTGGAAAAAAGCCCTCTTTTTACTCCATTCATAAGCACTGCCCCAAAGCCTCCGGCTGCCACCTGTCGGATCCCGAACGCCTCCTGAAAAATCCTTGAAAACACACCCGGAAGGTTTCCCAGATTCATCAGGATGATCACAACAGTAATGGCAAAATAACACACTGCCATAAAAGGAACCATCATATCCAAAACTTTTACTGTAGCATTTTTGCGAAGCACGATCACTGCCGCAAGGGCTACCAGAAGAATGGTTGTTACGATCGGCGGTACAGAAAAAGCATTTTTAAAAGAAGATACCACAGAATTACTGATCACCTGGCTGATCCCGCACCAGCAGATCAGGCCTGAGATAGCAAACAGTGTGGCAATTACCACATGCTTTCTCTTTTTCCCCTGTTTCCGTTCAATATAGCTGTGGATATAATAAGCCGGGCCGCCCCGGTATCCCCCATAAAGAGGATCTTTTTCTTTGTACAGTTGGGCCAGCGTTGCCTCTACAAAGGCAGTGGAAGAACCAATGATCGCTGTCACCCACATCCAGAATACAGCGCCGGCGCCTCCTGCTGAAATAGCCGCCACAACGCCTACCAGATTCCCCATTCCTACTCGGGTAGCAGTGGAAATCAACAATGACTGAAAGGATGACAAACTGCTTTTATGAGTCTTTTTCTCTGTTAGGGCTTTCACCATATCCGGAAACAGCCGAACAGGCAGAAGCCGTGTACGTACAGAAAAATAGATGCCTGCAGGTATCAGAAATAAGATGAGAAGGGAAATCCCAAGACTTTCTCCGCCCGGAAGCGGTATATATACCAGATCCCCCCATAAAAACTGGTATACCTTTTCGATCAATGTAATCAACATACGTAAATTCCCCTTTATTTGTTATTATATATTCCGAGAAAAGCTGCCAGATTCCCTCTTTTTCCGCCGGAAGCCCTGTGTGAAAAAAGGAAATCCGGATTGCAGCAGGTGCAAAGATCAGGCATATGGATATTTTCCGGCAAAACTCCTGCTTCCATAAATATAATCCGGTTTGCCTCCCATAGATTCAACTGATATTTGCCGTTTTCCTTCTTATAGAACAGACTTTGCCAGTGACGACTGTGAAAGGCCATTTTAAATTCTTCGATTACATCTTCACTGACCTCATAGCAGTCCTGACAAATGGATGGTCCTATGGCAACGACCAGATCTTTCGGGTTTGTCCCATAAACTTCCCTCATTTTCCTAATCGTGGCCTGGCCCATCCTGCCTTTTGTCCCTCTCCACCCGGAATGGGATAATCCGATTGCCTTATGTACAGGATCGATCAGATACAGGGGCACACAATCTGCATAAAATGTAGTAAGTACGATCCCAGGCTGATCCGTCACCAGACCGTCCACATCCTGATAATCCCTGGGATATAACACACCCTTCCCCCTGTCCTTGTCAGTTACCACCCGCACATTGGTGGTATGGGTCTGATGCGACACCACAAGATCCTCCATACTGCATCCTATAGCCTTTGTGATCCTGTTATAATTCTCTAGTACATTCGCCTTTTCATCGCCTCTGGCAAAACTCAGATTCATGGAAGAGAAACATCCCTGGCTCACTCCCCCAAGCCGGGTACTAAAGCCATGGCAGATCCATGGCATCTTATCGATCACCGGCCAGGTAAGGTACGTAACCCCGTTATTTTCATTGATCTTCATTTTAGGCTGTTGTTCATTATGCCAACGGATCTTCATAAGGCAATTCCTCCACCATAGTCGTATATCTTATAGCTGAAACGCATCCCGGACCCACTGCACCTTTCCGTCCAGGATCCCGATCACGTCAAACCTGCAGGGCGTATTTACGGTACATTTATGGGTCAACAGGTAATACTCTGCCACTTTCCCCAAAGTCTGCTGCTTCTTAAGGTTTACAGCAGCCAGCGGATTTCCATAGCTGCCGTTTTTTCTGTATTTCACTTCTACAAACACCAGATATTTCCCATCCATGGCAATCAGATCTACTTCTCCTATCCGGCACCTGTAATTTCTTTCTCTTATGTGTAAGCCATGTTCTGTAAGAAAATCAGCTGCAAGATTTTCATAACAGCTGCCTATTTTCCTTTGATTTACACATCTTTTCAAAACACTCTCTCCTGATGTCAGTAAAAATCCAGCCAACGTAAGCCGGCCTGGCACAGTAAACATTAAGTAACCACCATATTGACTTGCCTTAATTTTCACTGTACTAGATAAAATTTTTAATAAAGGTAGCTCTGTGTATTGGGGATGGCCCATACTTTTCAAGAGCCTGAATATGTGCCTGGGAACCATATCCTTTATTGGAAGCAAAGCCATACTCCGGCATCACAGGATCATATTCCTCCATCATCCGATCCCTGGTAACTTTTGCCACAATACTTGCAGCAGCAATGGATACACTTTTGGCATCTCCCTTGATAATAGATACCTGAGGAATCTCCACACCCGGGATCCTTACTGCATCATTCAGAAGGATCTGTGGCTTCACAGATAATTTGCTGATAGCCTGACGCATCGCTTCATAAGTAGCCTGTAAGATGTTGATCTCATCAATACGTGCAGGACCTACAATGCCAAGCCCCACTGCCACTGCCTGGTCAAGGATCTGCTGATACAAAGCTTCTCTTTTCTTTGCAGAAAGCTGCTTGGAATCATTCAGATACAGGATCTGACAATCTTTGGGAAGGATCACGGCACAGGCTACTACCGGACCGGCAAGCGGTCCCCGTCCCACTTCATCAATCCCACACACATATCCCAAATGTTCGTATTTATGCTCATATACCTTCAGGGACTCTGTACGCACAAGCTCTGCCTGGTAAGCAGCCTCTTTTTTATGGTATTGCTCCAGAAGCTTCTGCACACCACTGCGGCTGTCGCTGCCATATTTCTCATAAAGTGCCGGCCATTCCTGCCGGCTGGCATTTTCAAATTCTCCTTTGATCTCCCCGATAGAACTCATGCTTTTTCCTCTTTCACCGGCGGCCACTCTACTGTGATCCTGCCCAGCTTGCCGGAACGGAAATCATCAAAAAGGATGCCAGATGCTTTTCCATAATCCAGCTCTTCTCCTTTTTTCAAGCAGCCTCGCACTTTTGCAATAGCTTCCAGGATCTCCACATCCCTTCCCTCTTCCTGTACATCATATCTTTTATGAATAACTCCCGGATAATACTCTCTTAAAAAACCGATCAGTTCCAGGGAAAGCTCTTCCATATTCAGAATATCATCTTTAATAGATCCTACAAATGCCAGTTTTTTTCCTGTATCCGGATCCTCAAATTTGGGCCAGAGGATCCCCGGCGTATCCAGTAGCTCTACACCTTTATTCAGACGGATCCACTGCTTCCCCTTTGTTACACCTGGCTTATTGCCGGTCTTTGCACAAGCTTTGCCTGCAAAGGTATTAATAAAGGTGGATTTGCCCACATTTGGGATGCCTGCTACCATGGCACGAATCGGGCGGTTCTTGATCCCGCGCCGTCTGTCCCTTTCGATCTTTTCCTTGCAGGCTTCCTGGATCACAGCCTGAATAGCCTTGATCCCTGCCCCATTTCTGGAATCCACCTTTACCACGTGAAAGCCTTTTTCCTGAAAATATTCCTTCCATCTTTCATTCTGCCTGTCGTCTGCCAGATCCGCTTTATTCAAAAGGATCAGTCTGGCTTTGTTCATTCCCAGCTGGTCAATATCCGGATTTCTGCTAGAAAGAGGCACTCTTGCATCCACCAGTTCAATGATCAGGTCGATCAGACGGATATCCTCCTGCATCTGCCTTTTTGCCTTGGTCATATGACCAGGATACCAGTTAATATTGATTCTGTTTTCACGATTATCCATTCTTGTCACTTCCATTCATTTTAGTCTTCAATATCACTTAAATAAGTCCTCAAAATCATTCAAATACGCTTGCAAAATCACTTAAATAAGCTTGCAAAATCATTCAAAAAAGCCTATGGATTTCACAGGGAAAAGTTTAAACCACAACTTGCCGGTAATATATTTCTTATTTACCTTCCCGATACTGCCATACCGGCTGTCCTCACTGTTATTCCTGTTATCACCAAGCACAAAATATTCTCCTGATTCCAGTGTTACCGGACTGGATGCCATCCCCGGATTACTGATCACAGGAAAATCCCTGCCCTCTTTGTAAGTCTCTCCATTGATCAGGATCTGTCCATCCACGATCTGCACAGTCTCTCCTGGAAGCCCGATCACCCTGCGGATATGCAATGCTGCATCATCACTGGCGTTTGTACGGAAAACGATCACATCTCCTCTTTTAGGGGAAGATACACGATAAATCACCCGGTTCATAAAATATCTGTCTCCTACAGAGATGGTGGGCTCCATGGAACTTTCCTGCATAGTCACAGACTGAAACATGGCGATCCCTACCAGTGCTGCAAAAGCCAGCGTTACAATAATTTCAAAAACCAGGCGCAATACACCCCGGACCTTCTTATCTTCCAGTTTTTCTTTCGCTTCTGCTATAGATTTATTCTCTCTCCAGGTAGCCCGCCAGTTCTCCCATTGCTCCCTGGATCGTTTCTTTCTTCTATTTTTTAACATATTATTCAAATGCTCCTGTTTTTCGATTAGCTGTTACAGTATAACACACTGTAAACTGTAGAAGCAAGGAATCCGCCAAAATATAAAAATAACTGCCTCCGGAAATCAATCCGACGGCAGTCATTCTCATAATCAGGTATGGACTATTTAATGCGCTCTTTAACCTTAGCAGCCTTACCTACACGGTCTCTTAAGTAGTTAAGTTTTGCACGACGTACTTTACCGTGACGAATAACTTCTACACTCTTTACGTGTGGGGAATGAAGCGGCCATGTCTTCTCAACGCCAACACCATTGGAACTCTTTCTTACTGTGAAAGTTGCTCTTGTGCTTCCGCCCTGTTTCTTTAATACTGTTCCCTCGAAAACCTGGATTCTCTCACGGTTTCCCTCTTTGATCAGTGCGTGTACTCTTACAGTATCACCTACATTGAACTGAGGAACATCTGCTTTTAACTGTTCTGCTTCGATGTTTTTAATAATGTCGTTCATGTTCTTTCTCCTATTCTTCTATTGGATGTTCTTAATACACATGAGGTAACAGAGGACCATCTTTTTTCACAACATGATTGATTATACTATAGAACTCCTGCCATTGCAAGAGTTTTTTCTATGGTTTCACTATTATAATAAGCCGCCGGACAAGGGTTCCGACGGCTGTTATGGATTTGGATAGATTCAATATCATTATTTATTTATGCGTTCTGCTCTCCCGGTACTGTCACCATCTTACGAACCTGAACCAGTGCTTTTGAAACAGCCGGAATAGAGATCAGGATCAGTGTTATAACTCCCTCAGCAAGAATGTAGCTATAGTTGTAAACGATAGGATATATAGCAGATAATGACTTAGGATAATTCTCAGGCATGTAGCTCATCCAGTACAGATATCCGCCCAGAACATGAAATACACCTCTGGCAAGAATCGCTGCCACATATGCTTTCTGCAAACCGTATTTGTTTGATTTTGAGAAAAAGCCTGCAATACCCATAGCGCCAAATGCCAGGATATAATCACAGCATACCTGGAAAAAGCTAAGTACATATGGCTCCTGCAGGAACTGGAAGATACCATAAACAAGACCTGTCAGAATACCGATCTTAGGTCCGTACCAATATCCAATGAGTACGATAAAAAGCATGCTGCATAAGGTTACAGAGCCACCAAATGGCAGAGAAAATACCTTAAGGTAAGATGTGGCATAAGCAAGGGCAAGTGCCACTGCACAGGTTACAAGCTGCTGTGTAGTCAGCTTTCCTGAAGAGCTTTTCTTATGGAAAAGCACAGCTGCGATCACCACCAGGATCACCATGGCAGCAATACTTGTTACATAGCCGGCAGTAGTCAGCCCACCATCAGCAGTTACTAGAAAATCCATCATTTGTTTTCCTCCTTACGTTGGCATTATCCAAATCAAGTTAAAAGGTCGAAGCCTCCGGTCACCGGAAGAGTGTCCTCCCTGGTGATTGCTTCCTCTCAGCCTGCGCCTGCAAGCTCCCTTGGTTCGTCCTACAGTATAGCACACCCCTTCACTTCACACAACACAATTTTCATCCTCTATAAAAGACCGTAAACGATAAATTTCCTCTCATATCATATATTTTCCTCTCATATCAGATTTTACTTTACCTCTGAATTGTGATATTCTATTTGCTGAAAAAACAATATATACAGTAACTGTAAGAATACTGAACAGTTACACCATATATCATCGGATAAGGAGCGAGTAAAATGTCTTTAAAAATAGGAAGAAATGATCCCTGCTGGTGCGGAAGCGGAAAAAAATACAAAAAGTGCCACGAAGCATTTGACGAAAAGCTGGAACAAATGAAACAAAAAGGCTATCCGGTACTTGACCACAACCTGATCAAAACCCCGGAGCAGATTGAAAAGATCAAAGAAAGTTGTAAGATCAATATTGCCGTGCTGGATTATGTGGCTGAGCACATCCGTCCAGGCATTACTACCCAGGAGATCGATGACTGGGTACATGAAGAGACCATCCGCCATGGCGGGATCCCTGCCCCACTGAATTATGAAGGCTATCCAAAGAGTGTATGCACCTCCATTGACCAGGTGGTTTGCCACGGGATCCCATCCACAGATGTGATTCTGAAAGAAGGAGATATTATCAATGTAGATGTTTCCACCATTTATAATGGATATTTTTCTGATTCCTCACGTATGTTCTGTATCGGAAATGTAAGCCCGGAAAAAGAAAAGCTGGTAAAGGTTGTAAAAGAATGTGTAGAGATCGGCATTTCACAGGTAAAGCCCTGGACACCGATTGGAAATATGGGGCACGCCGTTCACCAGCATGCGCTTGAAAATGGATACTCAGTTGTAAAAGAAATCGGCGGCCATGGCATAGGGCTGGAATTCCATGAGGATCCATGGGTAAGCTACACTTCAGAAGAAGGAAGCGGTGTGCTGATGGTTCCAGGTATGATGTTTACCATTGAGCCAATGGTAAATATGGGATCTGATGAAGTTTACACCGATGAGATGGATGACTGGACAGTGCGTACCTGTGACGGGCAGCCTTCTGCCCAGTGGGAAGTCACCGTGCTGGTAACAGAAAGCGGATGCGAGGTGATCTGCTGGTAATGAACCATAAGATTCAATGTTTGATCACATCTGTTGATGAATTTAAAGATCCAAAGTTATTTCAAAAAGGACTGGCACTGCTTCCGGATTTCGGTTCCTGGAAGGAACGGAAAGAATCCATTTCCAGGCTGCGCCGCCAGGAAAGCCGTCTGGAAAGCCTTGTGGCAGGGCTTATGCTCCGTACTCTTCTTCTGGAAAACAGTCTTCCACTGGAGGCTCTTTCTGTTTCCGAAAAGGGTAAGCCGTTCCTGAAAAATCATGATTTTCATTTTAATCTTTCCCACAGCAATGGGTATGTAGTCTGTGCTTTTGGCTCTGTCCCCTGTGGGATCGATATCCAGAAAGAAAAAGAAGACCGTTCCAATATCGCCCGTATTTTCTTTACTGAATCTGAATATGCCCTTGTACAGAAATATGGTGTTTCCATGTTTACACGGATCTGGGCACTAAAGGAAAGCTATGTAAAATATAAAGGGGAGGGTTTATCCCTCCCCCTGAAATCCTTTCAGGTTTATCCCGGTTCTTATGACATCCTTTCTGATGGTTCTGAATGGGGCCGGCTTTCCACTTGTATTTCTACTATATATTCTACGGACAGAACCTGCCAAGCCCGGGAATTTGCATTTAATGATTACCGGATCGCTGTATGCTCTGCACTTGCCACAGAGCCTAATATTTGCCGTCTTTCTACGGAATCACTCTTGTGCATTATCTGATGAAGCCTGATCTGTAGTCATAATGCTGCTCAGCTCATCAATCATCTCGTCGTCCTTCAGACGGAACTTAACTTCTACACGACGGGAAGCATCCTTGTCTACATTGCCATCCGCATCCAGGATAGGATTCGCCATGGAATGACCATTGACTGTAAGATAATCCTGCAGATCAATTGTCTGATCAGATGTAAGAAATTCTCCCTGGATTTCCAGCAGATACTGGGCAACTGCCAGGGATCTGCGCTGAGAAAGCTCCAGGTTATAAGCATAATCTCCATCTGTATCAGTATAACCATCAATAATGATCTCTGCCAGATAAGACTTGTAGCTGTCTTCCAGAAGCACCTTGCAGTAAATCGGCAGAACACTGCGAAGGGCTGTTTTTCCCTCTTCAGTAAGCTCTGCATCATCATAAGCAAAAAGAACGCTGGCATCCAGTGTCAATGCTCCTGTCTGGGAATCAATATTTACATTCAGGTTATTCTTGGCAAATTCCTGCTGCAGGGACTCAACAACCTCTGCCTTTACACCGATGATATTATCGATCTTGGCCTGCTGGGTGCTGATCAGCTGGGTTTTCTCATCCAGGTCCACCTGCTGCTGTGCCAGGGCTGCTTCCTGTTCCTTAAGCTTCTGTGCCTGCTCTGCCAGCTGCTGTGCCAGGGCAGACAGCTTCTCATCCTGTGTTTTCAGCTTTGCATCCTGATCGTCCAGGGTATTCTGCTGTGCAGTGATCTCAGCAATATAATTGGCCTGCATCTCATTCTTCTCTTGCTGCTCTTTAATACTCTCGTCATAACTCTTCTGCGCCTGGAAAAGGGTTACGCACATAATCAGTACGAAGAGAAGCAATACACCACACATCATATCGGAATAGGAGCGCCAGATATTAAAGCTTCCATCCTCTGATTTTCTTTTCTTGTGCATGATTCTCTCCTTTATTTAAATAAACCAAATTTTCCTTTCTGTGCTCCTTTGGAAAGCTCTTTGATATTCCTGGAAATCTCCTCCAGAACTGCCTGCTGGTCTGCAGCCTGCTGCTCCATCAGCTTCTCCATTCTGTCCATGGACTCCTGGCTGCTGCCGCCGCTCATCAGGTAAACACTTCTGTCACCTACTGCCGAAAGCTCAGAAAGCAGTCTGCGTACCTGTTCCATAGTCTTATAGGACTGCTGCTGATATCTGGTAAACTCCTGAAGCTCTTGGCCCAGCTGCTCAACAAGCCTGCTGTTTGATGTCAGAAGATCTGTACCTGCCTGGTTGGATGCAGAAGCCTTCTCCATGCCGGCTGCTGCTGTCTCAACATATTTTTGCATTGCCTGGTTACATGCTACCCAGAACTTGGCTGCAGACTTCTCTGCATCCTTCATATAATCTACCACATGCTGATAATCCTGCTGCTGGATCTTCTGGATCTCCCTGTTCTCCTGGGTGATCCTTGTAGCTGTATCCAAATAGCGGCTGGAAATACCTCCAAGCTCTGTAACCATATCCCGCATAGCCTTTTCCTGCTTCTCATAGGACTGGCCCAGCTGCTGGCTCATGGTCTGATAAAGTGCAGTGGTATAGGCTGTATTCTCCTTCTGTGCCTGCTTCAGACTGGCAAGAGCCTCATTAAATCCAGAAAATTCCGTATCAAAGGAACCTCGCATCTGCTTCAGGAACTCCTGAAGGATATCCCTTACAGCATCCTGCTGACATCTTGTCACAGATGCCACCAGCATATCCAGAGAATCGTTCATCTTCTGGAAGGTAGGAGTGATCACTTTTTCAAAGCTGTCTGCCATCTGCACAGAGAACTGCTCTGCCATCTGGGCCATAGCCTTTGTCTGCATCTTCTGGCTGGAAAGGAGAAGATTCCTGGCTTCATTCTCAGCAGTGGGCATCACGTATGCATGGAACTTCTCAAGGAAATTCTGAAGATTCTGAGACATAAAGGAATATTCCCGCTTCATACCCCAGGAATAAGTAATGGAAAATGCAATACCATAAATAGATGTAAGGAATGCTACCTTAATACCATCTACCAGTGAAGATACGGAAGTTGTCATAGCCTCATAATTGGTAGGCTGGAAATTCTTAAGTCCCCATACAAGGCCAATGAAAGTACCTAAAATACCAAGGCTGGTAAAAATATCCGGCACCATCTCCAGAAGTCTTTTATGTATATGGATATCCAGCTCATCATCATTGATATACTCTTCAATATCCCCAATGCCTTCCTTGCTCTGGCTGATGCTTTCGGAGAAATTCCCCATCTTCTTATCAAGGTAACGATCATCAAACAGCTCGTCCAGATATGCCAGATTCTTGGTGTCTGTCTTACCAGGGGTCTTAAAAATATTTGTCAGCTCATCTGCTGCCCTGTGAAAGGCTTCTCCCAGATTATCCATACGAAACATGCCGCCAAACAATGTGATCATATAGATCACGGACATTGTACCAAGAAAAATAAAATTATAGATCAGTACGCTGGGTGTTCCCTTTGCAACGTAGACGGTCATCCCGGCTGCAGCTGCTAACACCAGCACAAACAGAAGTGTATTTGTTGTCTTTTTTGCCATGTTGTACCTCCTTTTGGCTGCTTTTTATGGTAAAGATGCTAAAAACCACATTTTTTATCATAATATCACAAATTCCAAAACAGGACAAGGTATAACAGCGAAAAAGGAATTTCTGCCTTTTCAGGCAAAAATCCCCTTTTCTTAATTCTCAGATTTTAATTCTCAGGTCTTAATTCTTTATGCTTCATGAATCATTTCTGCCATCAGGCATAAACCTTGTCTTCTTCCAAAAAACGTGCTTTTTTGTCCTTTACTTCCACCAGATTGATACTGCAGTTCGGCGGCACACAGCCATGCCAGAAATGCTCCGGATCCTTGTATAGATTCTGTAAAAGAGCCCTTACTGCACATCCATGAGAAGAAACAAGGATGGTTTTATCGGAAAGCTGCGGATCACTTGTTTTTTCCAGCCAGAAATCCCTGGTTCTTGCAAGTACATCCTCCAGGCTTTCTCCTCCTTTTGGCTTCTGGAAATGAACAGGATCGTTAAAAAACACTTCCATCTCCTTGCTGATTGCGTGGCCGTCTTTATCCAGCCACACAACGCCCTCCAAAACACCAAAGTCAATCTCCTGAATCCTTTTATCCAGGATCATTGGAATCTTTCGTTCTCCAAGCACAGCCTCAGCCGTCTGTCTTGCACGAAGGAGGGGACTTGAAAAACAAAGATCAAATTTCACATCCTTCAGTGCTTCCCCGGTCCGCCTGGCCAGGGAAATCCCGGCTTCATCCAGGGAAATATCTGCGCTTCCCTGGATCTTATGAAGATGATTCCATGTTGTTTCCCCATGGCGGATAATATACATCAGCATCAGCTTCTCAGCTGGATTCCAAGATCCTCAAGTCCGTTCAGGATCTTCTTCATTGCTGCAGAGATCTCACTTTCCTCAAGAGTCTTGTCATTGGCCCTAAATACAAGAGAGTATGCCATGGACTTATACCCTGCTTGAATCTGGCTGCCCTCGTAAATATCAAACAGCTGATAGCTTTCCAGGATCTTTCCACCTCTCTGGATCAGTACATTCTCGATCTGGCCTGCCAGAACCTGATGAGGCACTACAAGACTTAAATCACGGGATACTGCCGGATATTTGGCAATGCCTGTATATTTGTGGTTAAATCCTGCAAATTCCAGAACACTTAAGATATCGATCACTGCAATATATGCTCTCTCTCCAATGCCATAGGCATCTGCTGTCAGTGGATGCACCTCACCCAGATATCCTACTTTCTTGCCTTCATAAAGCATATCTGCCTGACGTCCTGGATGAAGGTAAGGCTTTTTGTCTGCAGGATCGTACTCTACTCTTTTCTTCATGCCTGCTTTTTCAAAAAATTCCTCGCATACACCCTTCATATCGAAGAAGTCACCTTTGCCATACATTCCAAGCGTAAACAGTGTACGCTCATCTGGAAGCTCCGTAAGAGGAAGTGATTTGGGAAGATAAACATTTCCCAGCTCATACAGTCTTACATCTTTATTTCGCCGGTTATAGTTGGTAGCCAGTGAAGACAGCATACCGTTTAAGGTGCTGGTACGCATAATGCTGTAATCCTCGCCCAGCGGATTACTGATGGTAATGGCGCTGCGAAGCATATGATCTTCTGGCAGGCGCAATTTATCAAATACCTTAGGACTTTCAAAGGAATATGTCATTCCCTCTGAGAATCCACAGTACTCTGCAATATCCCTTGCAAGGTTCTCAATGCGAAGCTTGAATGGAAGTCTTCCTGTAGTAGCTTCTCCGGTAGGGAGTGTAGTAGGGATCTTGTCATATCCAAAAAATCTTGCAACCTCCTCAGCCACATCTGCCATGCAGTGGATATCCTGACGGAAAGTAGGTGCTACAATCTCACCGGAAGCTTCATCATAGGTCAGTTCCACTTTTGCCAGATAGCCAAGCATTTCCTCTTTCGTAAGGCTGGTGCCCAGAAGTGCATTAATACGGTCAGGCTCAAATTTAACTCTGGAAGGAAGACGTACTTCATTACATACATCTACCATGCCGCCTACAACCTCTCCTGCTCCCAGTTCTTCCATCAGCTGACATGCACGGTCGATAGCTGCCTGAGCATTGTTTGGATCCAGGCCTTTCTCGAATTTACCGGAAGCATCTGTGCGAAGTCCGATCTTCTTAGAGGACAGACGGATATTTGTTCCGTTAAAGCATGCTGCCTCAAAAAGAACAGTGTGAACATTGTCTGTGATCATGGAATTTTCGCCGCCCATGATACCTGCAATGCCAACAGGCTTTTTGCCGCCACAGATCATCAGAACAGAATCATCCATGGTACGCTCTTGTCCATCCAAAGTAACAAACTTTTCGTCTTTTGCAGCTCTGCGTACAACGATCTCCCTGCCTTCAATGTGCTCAAGATCGTAAGCATGCATTGGCTGTCCATATTCTTCCATTACATAATTTGTAATATCTACCAGATTATTGATAGGACGGATTCCATTGGAAGCAAGACATCTCTGCATCCACTTTGGTGAAGGTCCGATCTTAACATTTTTTACCACTCTTGCACAGTATCTGGTACAAAGATCCGGATCCTGTACCGTTACTTTTACATAATCAGAAGCTTTTTCATCATTCCCTGTAGCCTTCACTTCCGGAGGGCAGAATTTCTTATCAAAGGTAGCTGCTGCTTCTCTTGCAATCCCCAGTACTCCATAACAGTCTACACGGTTAGATGTGATCTCATATTCAAAAACCACATCATCAAGGCCAAGAGCTTTGATGGCACTTTCCCCTACTTTTGCATCTTCAGGGAAAATATAGATACCATATTCCGGTGCTTCCGGATACATCTCACGGCTGCTGCCCAGTTCCTCGATAGAGCACATCATACCATAGGACTCTACCCCGCGAAGCTTGCCTTTTTTGATCTTAATACCACCAGGCGTCATCTTTCCATCATGACCTCCGGCCACTCTTCCTCCGTCCAATACAACCGGAACCTTGTCCCCTTCTTTTACATTAGGGGCACCGGTAACGATCTGTATGGTTTCATTACCAATATTCACCTGGCAGATGATCAGTTTATCTGCATCCGGGTGTCTGTCAATCTTTGTGATCTGTCCGATCACGATCTTATCCAAGTCAGCATCCAGCTCTTCAAAGCCTTCTACCTTTGTTCCTGAAAGAGTCATTGCATCTGTATATTCCTGTGCTGTCACATCCAGATCCGGCACATACATTTTTATCCAGGATAATGAAGTATTCATCTGTATATTAACCTCCGTTTACTATGGTTTCCCTTTTTAGAACTGTTTTAAGAATCGGATATCATTCTCATACAGCAGACGCATATCATCGATCTCATATTTCAGCAATGCAATACGTTCCAGACCTACCCCAAATGCAAAGCCTGTATATTCGTCCGGATCAATGCCACACATACGCAGCACATTTGGATGAACTGTACCGCAGCCAAGGATCTCTATCCAGCCAGATCCTTTGCAGAAACGGCAGCCCTTTCCTCCGCACTTAAAGCAGGAAACATCTACCTCTGCACTTGGCTCTGTAAACGGGAAATGATGAGGACGGAATTTTGTCTTAGTTTCCGGCCCAAAAAGCTCCTTGGCAAATTCCTCCAGTGTTCCCTTAAGGTCTGCAAAAGTAATATTCTTATCCACAACAAGACCTTCGATCTGATGGAAGGAGGGTGAATGTGTAGCATCTACTTCATCAGAACGGAATACCCTTCCAGGTGCAATCATACGGATGGGCAGTTTACCTTTCTCCATGGTACGTGCCTGTACCGGAGAGGTCTGGGATCTGAGCAGAATGGAGTCTGTAATAAAAAATGTATCCTGTTCGTCTCTTGCCGGATGGTCTTCCGGGATATTCAGCTTTGTAAAGTTATAATCAGCATATTCCACTTCCGGGCCTTCTACTACCTCATAGCCCATTCCAATAAAGATACGCTCTACCTCTTCCAGGGCAATGGAATTAGGGTGACGATGTCCCAGCTTAGCTCTTTTTGCAGGAAGTGTCACATCGATCACTTCTGCTTTCATTTTCTCTTCACGAACAGCTTCTTCCAGTTTCTGCTTAGACTCTTCCAGAAGAGCCTCGATCTTGCTTCTTGTTTCATTTACAAGCTGTCCTACCTTTGGACGTTCCTCCGGGCTTACATCCTTCATGCCCTTTAAAATTGCTGTCAATTCACCTTTTTTACCAAGATATGCCACTCTAACTTCATTTAATTTGTCCAGGCCTTCTGAATCTTCGATTCTTTTCCTGGCATTCTCAGCCAGTTCCTGGAGTCTTTCTTTCATATCCATAAACTTATCTCCTTTTTTGGTTTTTAAGCACATATGAGAAACTTCTATGTAATAAGAACATTACGGAATTTATTACATAAAAAAGCCCCATCCCCAAAGGGACGGAGCATACTTCCGCGGTACCACCCTGATTCCTGTTATAAACAGGCTCTCTGATCTGTTTAACGCACAGCTTACGTCACTTCCTACTGCCTGATCAACTAACCTCCAGTACCATCCTCAGACTGGGTCTTATCATGACGACCAGTATACTTCAGAAATGCGGCTCCAGTGGGAAACTGAGAAACAATCTGAACTTAAGGGGGCTTACAGCCGGTGGCTCCCTCTCTCTGTAAGAAAATCATTTCCTGAAACACTTTCTACGCCTTTTCATGTTACTGTCCACAGCAACTTTTCATCATTTCTTACTATGCCACACCACTTCTCATCTGTCAAGAGGGATCTTTCTCTTTCTCTATATCAACAACCATCTCTTCTTGTCCTGCATCAGAAGAAGCTTTCTCTTTTCCATCATCATTTTCTGCTTTTTCTCTGTTAAGCATCTCCCGCATGGATGCCTGTGCCATCCTGAACTGCTTTTCAAAGTAAGCATTGATCTCTGCGCCACACAGTACAAGATACATACAGCTATACAGCCAAAGCATCAGCATGATCAATGCTGTCAGGCTTCCATACATATTGCTTATATTAGGAAAAATTTCAAAATACAAAGAAAAGAAAAATGAAAAAACAGACCATCCTACAGCGATCATAAGTGCTCCCGGCGCCTGGCTTTTCATGGTTGCCCGCCTGTTTGGAAGGACTTTATAAAGAAACAGAAACACAAGAAAAAGCACGCCAAAAACCAGAAGAGTCCTTGCCCCGATAATACTGCCGATCAGCTTTCCAAGTACTGGTATATATTTTGAAGATGCTGCCTGAATCTTATTGCCAAGTACAAGAAGCAGCAAAGAAACGATCAGCGCCACTCCGAAAAGCAAAGTATAAAGAACTGCATAAATCCTGTTCAGCAGCCAGTTACGTGTCTCCTTCACATGATAGATGGTATTCAATCCATTGGTAAGGGACTGCATGGCTTTTCCTGCGGACCATAAAGCCAGAAGTGCGGAAATCGGCACAACTGCAATGCTTCGATTATATACCTCTGCTACGATCAAAAGCACGAAATTCTGAAGACTGTCCGGCATAAATCCACGGATTGCATCACTGACCACATTGTAAGTCAATGGTGTATATTGTATCAAAGTTGTTAAAAAAAGCAGAAAGGGAATAAAGGACATAATCATAAAGTAAGCCGCCTGTGCAGCATAGGCTCCCACATGATCCCCATTGATCCGCTCCACAAACCCTAAAAGCAGCTTGGGAATATTCTGTTTTTCCTTTTTCTCATCCATACCTCTGCTCCTGAAAATTTTCTTGTATCATATCATGAATTAATTATTCTGACAAGAGAACAGCCTATCGGCTGGTAATCTGAATGTCATTAAAAAAATATTCCAGGATCTCCCTCCAGGTATAGCCTTCTGCTGCCATCTGATCTGCCCCGCACTGGCTCATTCCAACTCCATGTCCATATCCCTTTCCCTGGATGCATACTACACTGCCAGCCTTCTGTTCCATGGTAAAATAGGCACTTGGCAGTAAATCACCGCCAACTGTTGTGCTGCCATCCTGCTCGGTAATCTGGCAGCCGGCCGTCGTGAGGAAACTTCGCACATCATATTCCCCTTCTACAAGAAAGCTTCCAAGATCTGTATTTACAGTTAATTCTGTAACTGCACCGCTTTCACTTTTCTTTGTGACAAGCAGACCCTGCAGCTTTCCCTTGTTGTACATGGCTGTACTGTCTTCAAGCTTTTCCCAGGGAATATCCACTTTCCAGCTGCCCCAGGGCTGATCCTGATCAAACCTGCAAGCAACGCTTTTCAGAAACGGAGCAGCACTGTCGGCTCCCCAGATCTGATCTGTACTGGTTGTCCCTGCAGAGGTTGAAAAATAATATGCCTGGATCAGTTCTCCATTGTGTGTCATGACCTGCCCTTTTGTACATGCCACTGCCTCGTCCGTGATTTCTGCCTGTGCCTGATTCTGATAAACCTGAAAATTCACACTGTCATCTACATCCGCTCCATATTTCTCCAGGCAGCCATCTTCTATTTGTTTCCAAGCATAAGTTCTGGCACAGACTGCCTGAGCCTTCAGAGCCTCCTGATGATAGGAAGAAGGCATTTCACTTGGCACCACCCCCTCCAGATAAGTTTCCAGCGGCAGCTCATTGATCAGATACAATGCTTCCTGATTTTCGGTCTTCTTGATCTTCAACGCCCCCTTGTAGGTAGGATTCCCATAATTTCTCTGTATGGATGTGACAGTGATCCCTTCATCTCCTCCATCCAGCGTTATGATTCCCCCTGGTTTTTTCAGGTCTTTTGCTGTATAGGATACCGCTTTCCCCTGGATCAGTACAGATACTTTAGTATGCTGGTAGGTATCATATCCAGAATCCATAAGCAATACCCGGATCTTTGGCTCCATCTTTTTTGTTTTCCTGATTACAGACTGCTGTGTGACAGGGATCATTTTTTCCTTTGTGTTTGTCTTCATAGCTTCCTGTGCCTTGTCTTTCAGGCTTTGATCTTTCATATGGATCAAAAGTGCTTCGCCTGCAAGCATCAGACAGGCAAGAAAAGAAACTGCAAACATGATCTTTTTGTATGTTTTTCCTGATATTTTATGCATAAAAAAGGCTCCTCATATACCTAGTATATGAAAGAGCCTTAGAAAATAGAATGTGTCATGCACACTTAAATCATTTCACACGGAAAGCAAAAGTAGTTACAGAGGAATATAACTGCCCTTCCTCCAAGATGGGAGAATGGAAATTCTCTACATTTACAGCATTTGGTTCTACCTGCGTTTCCAGACAGAAACCATTCCTCTTGGTATATGTATGACCACTTTTGCCCTTGATCGGCGGCTGGATAAAGTTGCCTGCATAGAACTGAACACATGGACAGTCAGAAGCCACATCCATCACAATACCGCTTTCCTGGCAATAAGCGCTGGCAATCAGGCGGCAGTTCCCTTTGGCATAATTGTCTGTCACATAATTGTGGTCATATCCACCGGTGAAGTGAAGCTGCTCAAAGTCCGCTTCAATGTCCTGTCCGATCCTCTTAGGATGATTAAAATCCATAGGAGTACCCTCTACAGGAGCGTATTCACCTGTAGGAATCGACTCCCGATCTACAGGCGTATAGAATTTGCTGTGGATGGTAAGAAACTGATCCAGCACATCTCCACTGCCTTCTCCGCCAAGATTGAAATAGGAATGATTGGTCATATTAGCTACTGTATCTCTGTCACAGATCCCTGCATAATGGATACGCAGTTCATTCGCATCTGTAAACTCGTATTTTACAGATACCTTAAATTCTCCTGGAAAACCATTCTCATTGTCCGGGCTGACCCTTGTAAAAGTAACCGACTGCTTCTCCTGGGAGATCTCTGTAGCCTTCCACATTTTCGTTTCAAACCCATCAGGACCGCTGTGCAGGTTATTTCCGTTCTCATTGGCAGCAAGTCTGATCTCCTTACCAAAAAGATTGAACTTCGCACCACCGATACGGTTGCAGTTACGTCCTACCACAACACCGAAAAAAAACGGATTCTCCTCATACTGCTTCACATTATCAAAACCAAGAACAACATCTGTAAGCACACCCTCCCTGTCAGGCACGCATACTTTTACCAGAACTGCTCCCAGCTCTGTGACCTCCACATAAGCCCCGGATGAATTCTCAAGATGATAGATCAGCACATCCTGGCCTGTTGAAAGTTCTCCGAATTTTCGTTCTGTTACACCCATCTTCTTTCCTCCCGTGAATCATAATAAAAAAAGAAGCCGCTGCACAGGCTCCACTTACTGTGTATGCCCATCATGCAACGGCCCTGTAATTTTCTGTTGGTCCCAGAATGCCGTTCCCTTCTTTTTGACGCCTAGCCTGCGGCCAGGTGGGTGTCCTCAACAGTCCTTCTGCCTACCACAGCGAGAGGTCTGACATCCAAACTGCGATCTTGGAGTCCCTTAATGTCAATGTAGGTTCAAAAATAAAAGGGTGCTCGCACATTCCAGGATACTGTTTTTTTCTAAAATTCATTATACTCTAGTATATGCCCTTTTTCAACAGAAAATACAAGTATTTTTATGTTTTTTATGACTTATTGCACAATTTACTGACAGATCGTTTAACTGATCCCATTTAATTTCTGGTACAGATCCTTTGCATAGGTGTCTGTCATCCCTGAAATAAAATCTGTTACCAGAAGCAGCCGCAGATAAAGCTGATCTTCTTCGTTGGCAGTATGGCGTCTGTGCATAAGATAGATCTGCCTGTAATTCTCCGAAATCAGGGCAACCATCTTCTGATCCATCATGGATTGAGGCTGATCTGTATCATAATGGATCACTGCAGGCACAAACAAATCCATAAGAAAATTCAGGATCGTCCAGGCAGAAACCTCCATAGACAGGATCTGCTTTGAAAGAAAGGCTCTTCTGTAAGCTATATCACCAAGAAGCCGGATCACCCAGTCACCACAGGTGCCATAAAACAGATCCTTTTCATAAGTACCAGCCATGATCTGCTCATAATGGGAAACAAAGCCTGTGGCAGCACAGAAAAGAAGCTCGCTTTGCAGCCAGGAAAGGAAATTCTGAACAGCATAAAGTTCAGGACTTACTACTCCCTTTGTCTTTCCTGCCTGATACTGGTCAGCCAGCACCTTTAAAGGATCCATATGTTCCCTGTCTGCATACTTTCCTTCCCTGGCAGCCTTTTTCTGGCCCTTTTCCAGTTCCTCTGCAAGGATAGGATAAGTAATAAAGCCTTTTTTAAATGCATCCTCAATATCAGCGGTACGATAGGCTATATCATCGGCAGCTTCCAGAATAAAGGTAAGTGGATGCCGCACCCCAAGAGTACCCATGTCACCGGCGATCTGCTGATATAAAGACTGCTCCCCGTAAAAATAACCCATTTTCTTCCTGGAGATCCTATCCCCCTCCGGATCCATATCACATGATGAAACCGGATACTTGATCATAGTATCAAGAAGGGCATAGGTAAGGTCCATGCCATTCTCATCAGAAAGGAAATGAAGCTTGGTCACCTGCCTGAGAGCCTGTGCATTTCCCTCAAAATAAAGGAAATCCTGAAGCATCTGACTGGTAAGCACCTGCGTCAAAGGCTTACCTTTATAGAACAGACTTTCCAGCTTCCTGGCAAACCAATCCCGGATCGCTTCCTCCCCAAAATGTCCAAAGGGAGGATTTCCAATATCATGGATCAGGCCGGCACACTGAAGGATATCACAGATATCCCTTTGCATCTCTCTTGTGAAGCCAGCATCCAAGCCCTGGTTCATAATACATTCTCCAATATTCTGTCCCAGAGATCTGGCAAAGGAAGACACCTCTAAAGAATGGGTCAGCCTTGTGCGGATGAAATCACTTTTGTCCAGGGCAAACACCTGGGTTTTATCTTGAAGCCTTCGAAAAGAAGAACTTCCAATGATCCTGTGATAGTCCTTTTCAAATTCACTTCTCAGATCCCTTGAATGAGCAGGCTGTGCCAGGTCACACATGGAGGTGCTGACTCTTTTTGTGGAAAGAAGCCGCTCCCATTTCATCTTAGCAAATACCCAGGATCTTCTTCACTGTAGCCGGCATATCCTGGGCATCAACTACACAATCGTGAAGAACAGGTGCTGTACGGATCTCCTCTACCGCTTTCGGCACGCTGGTACCGGACAGCTTTGCAAGGGCATCTGCAAGTGCAAAATCATCCATAGTTTCACTGTCACTGCTTATGGCTTCCATAACACTTCTGGTAAACTTATACGGGCTGGCTGTAGATGCGATCACAGTAGGTGTGTCATCCTTTGTATCAGCCTTATATTTCTTATATACGCCGGCAGCCACAGCTGTATGCGTATCAATCACATAATGATCCTTTTCAAATACCTGGTGAATGGCTTCGCTTGTTTCCTTTTCTGTACAGTAATTACCATAGAAATCAGAAAGTCCAGCTTTCATCTGGGGAGTGATGGTGTACTCTCCTCCCTTTGACAGTTCTTCCATCAGTTTTGCACAAGCAGCCGGATCCTCTCCTGTAAGACGGAAGATCAGCCTTTCCAGGTTGCTGGAAATCAGGATGTCCATAGACGGGGAAGTAGTCAGGATGAAATCCCTCTTCCTGTCATAAGTACCTGTGGCAAAGAAATCATAAAGTACTTTATTCTCATTAGAAGCACAGATCAGCTTATTCACTGGAAGTCCCATCTGTTTCGCATAGAAAGCAGCCAGGATATTACCAAAATTGCCAGTAGGCACAACAATATTGATCTTCTCTCCCTCTTTGATGCTGCCCTGGCGGATCAGGGTGCTGTACGCATATACATAATATACGATCTGCGGCACAAGACGTCCGATATTGATAGAATTGGCAGAAGAAAACTGGAATCCGGCACTGCCAAGTAAATTCTCCAGGTCTTTGTCATTAAACATCTTCTTTACTGCTGTCTGGGCATCATCAAAGTTGCCAGTAATCCCTACAACATATGTATTCTTGCCCTTCTGTGTTACCATCTGCTTTTCCTGGACCGGGCTGACACCATGCTTCGGATAAAATACAATGATCCTGGTGCCCGGCACATCAGCAAAACCTGCCATTGCAGCCTTACCTGTATCTCCGGATGTAGCCGTAAGGATTACGATCTCGTTGGTAACTCCATTCTTCTTCGCTGCTGTAGTCATCAGATATGGAAGGATGGATAATGCCATGTCTTTAAATGCAATGGTAGCACCATGGTACAATTCTAGGAAATATGCCCCGTCCGCCTGATGGATCGGTGCGATCTTATCTGTATCAAATTTCTCATCATATGCACTGCGAATACAATACTTCAGTTCATCTTCTGTAAAATCTGTAAGGAAACGGCTCATCACCTCATAGGCTGTCTCCTGGTAGGTCATTCTGGAAAGCTTCTCCATGGGAATATCCAGCCTTGGGATCTGTGTAGGTACAAATAAACCTCCGTCATCAGAAAGTCCTTTTAATATGGCCTGTGACGCAGTCACCAGATCACCTTTGCCTCTTGTACTCTGATACATTACCTCCATTATGTGTTCCTGCCTTTCTATGATAAGTGTTTTTCGACATTAAATCCAACAATGCCCTGTAGTTTCTGCCATTATAGCACATGCTTTTTTAAATTACCACATCAAAATGTTAAAAGAGGAGACAGCGCTTTTTCGCTGTCCCCTCTATAATTACTGTTGTTCAGTTTTTAATATCATTTTTTAATATCATTTTTTACCATCTGTACCACAGTTTCCTGATCATTATTCTTATCGGATGAAGAATCGTCCTTAGGTGAAGCATCCTTAGATGAAGCATCCTCCTTACCGCTGACTTCATCCGGATATTTATAAAATTCGTGAACCCCGTATTTAAAAAGTTTCTGTAAATCTTTTTCAAACCAGGCTACATTCTTTTTCTCTGCCGCTTCTTTCTCAACAAAGAATAATGCTCCCTGGGAATAATCCACACCCTCCAAAGCTTGCTTCACGGCCTCCCTGGTCTTATCTGTAACTGTGACCTGATAGATCCGGCCGTCATAAGTAGGTGAAAACTGAGGTACTCCATATCTGTAATCCCACACCACATCCGTTACCGTATCAGGGAATTCATCGTTCTTGACCCGGTTCAGAATCACGTTGGCAACAAGGATGCGGCCCTTAAGATCCTCTGTGCCTGCCTCTGCCTCCACGATTCTTAAAAAAACATCATAATCCCCATCAGACATAATGGTTGGATTCTCAGCCATATGCGCAGCTGTCTGGTCAAGATTCTCCACGGTGTTCTCCATAGAGGAGCTAACATTCAATCTGGCTGCGCCATCCTCTACCACCTTAACCCTCTGCCCTACCAGCACATTCTCACAGGAAGTACCGATCCTTTTGATCCTGGTTCCTGCAGCGGGTGTCTCAGAAACTCCTGACACAACACCTGCGATCCCTGTAGGAAGCTCACTGCCGTCAAAAGTTCCTCTCTCCGACGAAGCAGAAACCATATTCTCTTCAGCTTCAGAAGCGGCATAAACCTGGCTGCGGTCGCCATTATCAACAAATTTGGAACCAACCGCAATGCTGACAGATAACAGAGCGCATCCGGAAACAAGTGCGAAATTACGGAATGTGTCATTCCTGCTTTCCTGTCTCTTTTCTTTTTTTGTTACGCCTTGTAATTCTTTTTTAACTTTCATGCTTTTCATTCCTTGCTTCTTTGTTATGGTTTCTTTTCTTTCGTTATTTAATTTGTAACAACTTTGTAACGTATGAGAAAATTATATTTAATATGCTTAGATATGTCAAGCTATTTTTGTATTTTTTTCCATTAAAAATACGGAAATCAAAAGTTAAAAAAAAGCAAAAGAGGACACTCTCATAATGCTCTGATACTGTCAAAAACAGAAACCAGAAACATATGAAAGTGTCCCCTTATTTAACCGAATCAAACAGCGAAGCGGACTGGAATATCCACTTGCCCAATCGATCTGATACTTCTCCCCTGCCGTAACATACCCTTTTGTCTCCGGCTATGTATCAGATTATATATGGTCTGATACGATCCGTCAATCAGATTCGATTGACAGTTACTGACAGCCTTTGACAGATAAATCAGGCAGGATACAAAATATAACAATATCTCTGTCAGAGTGCAGGATCAATCTGCTGCATCCAGCTTGCTGGCGCGCGCTTCAATCTCCTTCTGCTGTATATCAGAAGGTGCCTGCTCATAGCGGGCAAATTCAAACGAGAATTCTCCGCTTCCGCCAGTCATGGAACGCAGATCTGTAGAATATCCATAAATCTCCAACATAGGCACGTCTGCTTCAATAATGGTATTTCCATTATGGTCAGGATTCATTCCCAGTACACGGCCACGGCGTTTGTTCAGGTCGCCCATTACATCGCCTGTGTATTTGTCCGGAACTGTAACCTTCATGGAAACGATCGGCTCCAGAAGAATCGGTGATGCATCCATAAAGCCTTTCTTAAATGCAAGGATAGTTGCCATCTTAAATGCCATCTCAGAGGAGTCTACCGGATGATAAGATCCATCATAAAGAGTAGCCTTTACACCAACTACCGGATAAGCAGCAAGAGGTCCCTTCTGAACGCACTCCTGCAGACCTTTCTCAACAGCCGGGAAGTAATTCTTCGGTACAGCACCACCTACTACCACCTGCTCAAATACATACGGTGTTTCCAGATCGCCAGATGGTTCAAAGCGCATCTTAACGTGACCATACTGGCCATGTCCGCCAGACTGTTTCTTATGCTTTCCTTCCACATCGGAATTCTTACGGATCGTCTCTCTGAACGGAACCTTAGGCTTGCAAAGTTCCACATCTACTTTATATCTCTCTTTCAGCATGCTGACAATAATGTCAAGATGCTGATCACCCATACCATAAATAAGGCTCTGGCGGTTAGCGCCATCATTAACAACTCGAACGGTGCAATCTTCACTCATGATCTTGGAAAGAGCCTGGGAGATCTTATCCTCATCCCCTTTGTTCACTGCCTTAAATCTCTTATAGGTATAAGGAACAGAAAGAACAGCTTTTGGATAAAGGATCGGATTGGCCTTTGTAGCAAGACTGTCGCCTGTCTGTACGCTTACAAGCTTGGCGATGGCGCCAATATCTCCTGCATGAAGTTCAGGAACCTCGATGGGCTTGGAGCCCTGAAGCACATACAGCTTATTCAGACGTTCCTCAACACCCTTCTCTACGTTAAGAAGTGTGTCATCTGCCTTAATTACACCAGAGCATACCTTGATCAGGGAATATTTGCCAAGGAACGGATCTACAATAGACTTCCATACATAGGCAGATTTAGCCTTAGCAAAGTCATAATTAGCCTCAAAGATCTCATTGGTCTTCTGTGCAATACCATTGCAGGATCTTTTATCAGGGCTTGGGAAATATCCGCAGATATCATCCAGCAGGTTGGAAACACCCCGCAGATTCACAGGGGAACCCATGCACACCGGCACAATACTTGCTTCCTGGATATTGGTAGCAAGTGCTGCAGAAACCTCTGTAACAGAGAACTCATCGCCTTCAAAATAACGATCCATAAATTCTTCGCTTGTTTCAGCTACAGACTCCATCAGGATATCATGGTATTTTTCAAGGTACTCTTCCAGGTAATCCGGAACCGGGCATTCTTCTTTCATGCCTTTGTCAATATATTTTCTGCCGGCCTGTTTCACAACATTTACATAGCCTACAAACTTACCATCCTCACGGATCGGGAAATGAAGAGGTGCGATCTTCTTGCCATATAATTCGGTAAGATCCTCAACTGCTTTCCTGTAACTTACATCATCTACGTCCATATCTGTGACAAAGATCATGCGGGGAAGCTTATACTTCTCACACAGATTCCAGGCCTTCTGTGTACCAACCTGAACGCCTGCCTTACCGGAAACAACGATGATCGCTGCATCAGCTGCACTAACTGCCTCTTCTACTTCACCAACAAAATCAAAGTAGCCCGGTGTATCCAGAATATTGATCTTCATCTTCTGCCATGGAACCGGGATCACAGATGTAGAAATAGAAAAGTGCCGTTTGATTTCTTCTTTATCATAATCACTGACAGTGTTGCCATCTTCAACTCTGCCAAGTCGGTTCGTCAAACCTGCCAAGTAGGCCATAGCCTCTGCCAAAGTTGTCTTACCAGCCCCACCATGACCTAATAGGACTACATTTCTAATTCGGTCAGTTCTAAAAACGTCCATATGTAATACCTCCCTGTTTGTCTAATATGTTCATATTTTACTAAACTTTCTTTCAACTTTCAAGTATTTTATATAGTTTTAACAATATTTTTTTGTCGTTTTCAGATAAAATACTGTCATTTTTACAGGGAATTGACTTTTTTTCCTATATATCATAAAATAAACCTGTTGTTTTACTATAAACTATGCGGGAAGGATGTTTTTTTAATGAAAACCATTGGTTTTATAGGTCTGGGACTGATCGGCGGCTCCATTGCCAAGGCGATTCGCAAATATCACCCGGACTATCATATTCTGGCATTTGACCAGAACCGTAGCACTCTTGCAGCCGCTGTAAGCGGCAATATTATAGATGGGGTTTGTGAAGAAAAGGATAACCGTTTTGGCAGCTGTGATTATGTTTTTCTTTGTGCCCCAGTAGAATATAACCTAAAGTATCTTGAATTTCTGAAAGAGATCCGTCAGCCAGGCTGTATCATCACAGATGTAGGCAGCGTAAAAGGCATCATCCATGAAAAGGTTGAAGCTCTTGGTATGACAGACTGTTTTGTAGGCGGTCATCCTATGGCAGGCTCTGAAAAATCAGGCTTTGAGCATTCCACCGACCGTCTTGTGGAAAATGCCTATTATATCCTGACCCCAGGCGGAGAGATCCCTCTTGAACGTCTTACCGATCTGACAGAGATGATTGCTTCCATTGGCGCTATTCCCATGGTTCTCACTGCTGATGAACATGATTTTATCACTGCCGGAGTTAGCCATCTTCCTCATATTATTGCTTCTGCCCTTGTGAATCTTGTAAAGACCCTGGATAATGATGCAGGATATATGAAGACCATTGCAGCCGGAGGATTCCGTGATATTACAAGGATCGCCTCTTCCTCTCCTGTGATGTGGCAGCAGATCTGCCTGGAAAACACCCAGAATATTTCCAATGTACTGGACGATTATATCCGTATGCTGATACAGATCCGGTGTGCCATTGACAACAAGGATCCGGATTACATTTATCAGATGTTTGCAAGTTCCAGAGATTATCGTGATTCCATTGACGTGGTAGACAACGGCCTGACCAGGAAGGCTTATGTCCTTTATCTTGACCTGGCAGACGAAGCCGGCGGCATTGCTACCATCACTACTATTCTGGCAATGGATAATATCAGTATCAAAAATATCGGCATCATCCACAACCGTGAGTTTGAAGAAGGTGTACTTAAGATCGAATTCTATGAAGAAGAAGCTATGGAGCGAGGCAAGGCTCTCCTTAAAAAACGTAACTATATTGTTTATGACCGATAGACTACAGGAGGCATCATGGAAATCCCAAAACTGAACAAGCTTCACGGGAAGCTTACCATTCCCGGAGACAAATCGATTTCCCACAGGGCTGTTATGTTTGGAGCCCTGGCACAGGGCACCACAAGGATCACCCATTTTCTGGAGGGCGCTGACTGTCTTTCCACAATTTCCTGTTTTCAGGCAATGGGGATTCATATCCAGAAAAACAAAGATGAAGTGCTGGTAGAAGGAAAAGGACTTCACGGGCTTCAGGCTCCCTTAGATATTCTTGATGTTGGCAACAGCGGTACTACTACCCGGCTGATCTCCGGCATCTTAGCCGGTCAGGATTTCACCAGCCGGCTTACCGGGGATGCCTCTATCTGCCAGCGTCCTATGGGACGGATCATTACTCCCCTTTCCCTGATGGGCGCTCAGATCACAAGCCAGAATCAGAATGGCTGCGCTCCTCTCACCATTCAGGGAGGACATCTCCACGGAATACATTATCAGTCACCTGTGGCGTCCGCCCAGGTAAAGTCCTGTGTACTTCTTGCAGGCATGTATGCCGATGCACCAACCAGCGTTACTGAACCAGTTCTTTCCCGGAATCACACTGAGCTTATGCTGAATTACTTTGGTGCACAGGTTACTTCAAAAGGCACCACCGCTTTCATACTTCCACAGCCTGATCTTAAGGCCCGTTACATTACAGTCCCCGGCGATATCTCTTCTGCTGCATACTTTATTGCTGCAGGACTTCTAGTGCCAGGAAGTGAGATTCTGCTGTGCAATGTGGGTATCAATCCTACCAGGGACGGTCTGCTTCATGTATGTCAGGCTATGGGCGGTGATATTACGTTACTGAATGTACGAAACGACGGGGAGCCTACTGCAGACCTTCTTATAAAAAGCAGTTCTCTTCATGGCACAGAGATAAAGGGTGAGATCATCCCTACCTTGATTGATGAGATCCCCATGATTGCTGTAATGGCAGCCTTTGCTGAGGGCACTACTGTGATCCGGGACGCTGCAGAGCTTAAAGTCAAGGAATCTGACCGCATCCAGGTTATGACGGATAATCTTACCCGGATGGGTGCAGATGTAGAGGCATTACCGGATGGAATGATCATCCATGGAGGCAAGCCTTTACATGGAGCCACAATTGATTCCCATAAGGATCACCGTATTGCCATGTCCTTTGCAGTGGCAGGCGGTATCTGTGAAGGATCGCTTACTATTACTGACGGAGAATGTGTCAATATCTCTTATCCGGAATTTTATACAGATTTGTACAGCCTATTGTAATACAAGTTCAGGATTGTAAAGGGATCATGCATGAAATATTTCCCATGTAGCACAATCTGAAGCTTTCATTACCAAGTGTCTGATCTCATGTGAAACTGATAGATTTTTGAGAAAATGATGGATTTTCTCTATAAGTCTTTATGATTTCTTTTTGAGATTCAGGCGCTTTTTTTCTTGTTCATATTTGACAATTTTTCCACATATCAATTTGTTAATTTTATAACAAAGTGAGATTTTCATTTTTTTGCTATTTTTTGGTTTTTTTCAGACAAAAAAGCGTGTATAATCCCCTTCGTAAGGAAATAATAAAATTGTGTAACTCTTCAGGCACACTTGCTGCCAATGAAATAGTTACAAAATTGTTTATGACTGACCAGGAGGTATTCGCACATGAAAATTTTATTTTATGGTACTAAAAATTACGATGAAGAATTTTTCGAGAAGATCCTTCCGGATTACCCGGGGATTCAAATTAAATTTATTGAAGCCAATATCTACGAAGAAACTGCTTCTCTTTCCAAAGGTTATGATGCAATCTGTGCTTTTGTAAATGCAGATCTTAGTGCTCCTGTTATTGATGCTCTGGCAGAACAGGGTGTGAAGCTGATCCTGATGCGTTGTGCAGGATACAATAATGTAGATCTGACAGCCACACATAAACATGGAATCCATGTGCTGCGTGTTCCCGGTTATTCCCCGGAAGCTGTTGCAGAGCATGCCATGGCTTTGGCACTTACAGCCAACCGTCATACCCACAAAGCTTACATCAAATTACGTGAAAATAATTTTTCCTTAAATGGTCTGATGGGTGTGAACCTTTATCATAAAACAGCTGGTATCATCGGTACCGGTAAGATCGGTCAGGCTATGGCACGGATCTGCAAGGGATTTGGCATGAAAGTTATCGCTTATGATCTTTATCCAAACAAAAACCTGGATTTCCTGGAGTATGTATCCCTTGATGAGCTTCTGGCAACCAGTGATCTGATCAGCCTTCACTGCCCGCTGACAGATGAAACAAAGCATCTGGTAAATGCTAAGACCATTGATAAAATGAAGGATGGAGTAATCCTTGTAAATACATCCAGAGGCGGTCTGATCAAAACAGAGGATCTGATTACAGGAATCCGTGAGCATAAATTCTTTGCTGTAGGTCTTGACGTATACGAAGAGGAAACAGACTATGTATACGAGGATATGTCTGAGGAGATCATGCAGACGTCCCTGATCCAGAGACTGCTTTCCTTCCCGAATGTTACCATGACTTCCCATCAGGGATTCTTTACAAAAGAAGCTCTATCCAATATCGCAGAGACTACCCTTCAGAATGCTGCTGATTTCATGAATCAGAAAGAGCTTAAAAACGAAGTATTATCATAACAGTTCAGTACCCTAGTACAGTGAAAATGAAGTATCTGCTATATTGGCGCAGAATGATTTTCTCATATGCAAGGCAGAGGATAGTTATGTATTTCCATCACAAAAAATACCTCCGGCGTTCTTACTGCCGGAGGCTCATCTAAAAGCCCATCACATGCTTTTGTCCTGACATCTTAAATCCTGCCGGAGACTGTATTTTCGGAATATGCTTTACTGCTGACTGTCAGTCAGCCCTGCTTCTTCCAGCTCCTGCTGTACTTCTTTGTCAATCTCATCCTCTGTAAGACCTTCGTCCTCAAATACGCCGCTTTCGGCTGCATTCTTCTCCAGTTCTTCTGCTGCCTGACGTTCCTCTTCTGATACCTGGCTGTCATCAACACTCTGAACATCATCATCTCCCATTACTTCCAGATCTGCCAGTTCATCGCTGTCCAATGGCTCCATATCATCTTCAAATGCATCTTCTTCGCTTTTATTTCCACAGCCTGTTATCGTAAATGTAAAAGCAAAAATAATTCCAATAAATAATAATAATTTATATCGCTTCATATGATACCTCCTGTGCTGATTCTCTATATTTGTAATACAGGATAATTCATTTTTCTGTATTATTTACAGATATCATAGTTGGTGGCTTTTGCCCCCAACATCTTCCTATATTAGTATTAGTGATTCATGTTTTTCCCGAAGCAGATGAATCTCCCTTGTCCATCCTTCATCATCATTCGGTGTCTCAAGGATAACCGGCAGCCCTTGAAGAGCCGGGTGGCAGATCACTCGGACCAGTGCTTCAAGACCGATCTTCCCTTCCCCGATCCTGGCATGCCTGTCCTTATGGCTGCCTAGTTCATTCATACTGTCATTCAGATGAATGGCCTTCAGCCTTTCCAGACCGATCTGCTCCTGAAACTCTTCCAGAACCTGATCCAAATGGTCTGCTATATCATAGCCTGCATCCCACACATGGCAGGTATCCAGACAGATCCCCAGCTTATCCTTCTGGTCTGTAAGATCAATGATCTGCCTCAGTTCCTGGAAACTCCTGCCCACTTCTGTCCCCTTACCTGCCATAGTCTCAAGAAGAACGGTTGTGGTCTGCTCATTTGTCAGTACATCATTCAAGATTCCTGCAATCTTCCGGATCCCTTCTTCTGTACCTTGTCCCACATGGCTGCCAGGATGAAAATTGTAGTAATTACCTGGTGTAAACTCCATACGTCTCAGATCATCTCTCATGGTATCTCTGGCAAAATCCCGAAGATTTTCTTTGGCAGCACAAGCATTCAGTGTATATGGTGCATGAGCTACAATCTTCCCGAAGTGATGTTCTGCAGCAAGCACCTGATACTTTGCCACATCCTCCGGATCGATCTCCTTTGCCTTGCCTCCTCTGGGATTCCTGGTAAAAAAGGCAAAGGTGTTGCCTCCATTGGCTATGGTCTGTCTTGCCATAGATGCATAACCTTTGGCAGATGATGTATGATTACCTATATATAACATTCTTATTCCTCTCTGGTGTAAAATAGTTTTATGGGAAATATTATACTCCTTTTTTCCTCGTTTTTGTATTCTGAAAATCCCTATACAGCTTAGGCAGTTCTGGTGCAGCGGACATATGCTTATTGACGAAAACAGGAAATATTTGTATACTAAAATTTGTGAAAGTATCTAATTATATTTCTGACTTTTACACCAAACATCTCAAATATATATTTACAAGGAGATTTTTACTATGGCCGAAAAGAAAAATACCCGCCCGAAGCGTTCTGCCAAACCTGGCGGGAAGAAAGCACAACCGTCCATACAGGGACACAGAAAAAATATATATCGTAAATCCAGATATTATCGGCAAAGACAGCGTCGCATCCATATTTGTCTAGGGATCCTGGCTGTCCTGCTGGTTCTCATTGTAGGCATTTCCCTTCACTCCTGTTCTTCTTCAGCAAAGCCTGCTTCCAGTACAGGTACACAGGATGCACCAGTTTCAAATAAGCAAGAGATCCCAGACAGCAATACTGAGGATACTACTTCTGAGGCAGAATCAACTCCTACGCAGGCTCCTGTCACTTTAACCATCAGTGTTGTAGGCGACTGTACACTTGGTACAGATGAAACCTTTGATTACAGTACCAGTCTGAATGCCTACTACGAAAATTATGGGAAAGAATATTTCCTCCAGAATGTAAAAAGCATTTTCCAGGCAGATGACCTGACCATCGCCAATATGGAAGGAACTCTTACCGAATCCACTCAGAGAGCTGACAAAACCTTTGCATTTAAAGCCCCTGCTTCTTATGCCGGAATCCTTACCAGTGGTTCTGTGGAAGCAGTCAACACAGCCAATAACCACAGTCATGATTATGGAGAGCAAAGCTTTACGGATACATTATCTGCCCTGGATGATGCAGGGATTGTTCATTTTGGCTATGACGAAACAGCAGTTATGGATGTGAAAGGGATCAAGGTGGGACTGGTTGGTATTTACGAGTTAAATGACCATCTTGAACGGGAACAGCAGTTAAAAGACAATATAGCAAAAGTAAAATCCGAAGGTGCCCAGCTTACCATTGTGATCTTCCACTGGGGCAATGAAAAGGAAACTGTTCCTGATTCCAATCAGATAACATTAGGCAGATTGGCCATTGATCAGGGTGCTGACCTGGTATGCGGGCATCATCCTCATGTACTTCAGGGCATTGAAACATACAAAGGTAAGAATATTGTGTACAGTCTTGGAAATTTCTGCTTCGGAGGCAACAGTGCTCCAAGCGATATGGATTCCATGATCTTCCAGCAGTCCTTTACCTTCAGCAATGGCTCTCTTCAGAATGACAATGTTACCAATATCATCCCCTGCTCTATTTCTTCTGCACAAGGCTATAATAATTATCAGCCAACGCCTGCAGAGGGGGATGAAAAAACACGAATCATGGAAAAAATCCAGGAACGCAGTTCCATGATCGATACCCTATCCTGATGTTTAAATATAGCATCATCTCATTACCAACAATTTCTTACAGAATTATAATAGAATCTGCAAAAGCCAAGGGAACTGACCCTTGGCTTTTTCTATTAATTCATAACTGTTCAATACCTTCAAAGCTACTATCTGCTGAATAATTACAACAAATATTCATTATGGATTGCAGTCAATGAACATGGCATCCCCAAAGGAAAAAAATCTATATCTTTCCTTCACAGCCTCTTCATAAGCATGCATAATCTTTTCCTTACCTGCCAGCGCAGAAACAAGCATCATAAGAGTTGATTCTGGAAGATGGAAGTTGGTGATCAGGCTGTCGATCATCTTAAAATGATAGCCTGGGTAAATAAAAATCTCTGTCCAGCCTGAACCGGCTTTTAAAACGCCATCTTCTCCGGTGGCTGATTCCAGGGTACGACAGCTGGTAGTACCTACAGCGATCACACGGCCGCCGTTTTTCTTAGTATCATTGATCAGCTTTGCTTGATCTTCTTCTACCACGTAATACTCAGAATGCATATGATGCTGCTCCACATCATCTACTTTGACAGGCCGGAAAGTGCCAAGCCCTACATGCAATGTCACATGGGCGATCTGCACACCTTTTTCTTTTACCTTTTCCAGAAGTTCCTTTGTAAAGTGGAGCCCTGCAGTAGGCGCAGCAGCAGATCCCTCATGCTTTGCATAAACCGTCTGATAACGATTTTTGTCCTGTAATTTGTGTGTGATATAGGGAGGCAGAGGCATCTCTCCCAACTGATCCAGGATTTCCTCAAAAATGCCGTTATATTCGAAATGGATCAGGCGGTTCCCATCTTCGATCACATCTACGATCTCACCCTTTAATAAGCCATCACCAAAACTGATCCTGGTTCCCTTTCGTGCCTTTTTTCCAGGCTTTACAAGACATTCCCACACATCGTTTTCATTTCTTTTTAAAAGAAGTATCTCAATCAATGCTCCGGTTTCTTCTTTATGTCCATACAATCTGGCCGGGATCACCTTTGTATCATTGATCACAAGACAGTCTCCAGGGTTCAGATATTCCAGGATATCCGTAAAATGACGATGTTCAATACTTCCATCCTTGATGGACAAATGCATCAATCTGGATGCACTTCGGTCTGTCAGAGGATCCTGGGCAATCAGCTCCTGGGGCAGATCATAATAAAAATCTGATGTTTTCATAATTCCTCCTCTTTTTCCGGTTCACAGGTCATGTCCGCATAGGCAGCTGCCTGTTGGGTTTCTTCCTTCCATTGCTTTTTCAGCTGCCTTACATAATTCCATTCTTTATTGGTAAGATCAGCCTTTTTCAAAAGATCCGGCCGGCTTTTGGCAGTACGAATCACAGACTGTTCCCTGCGCCATTTCTCAATATTAGCATGATGCCCGGACATCAGCACCTGAGGTACGGCTTTTCCATGCCATATTTCCGGTCTGGAATACTGGGGATATTCTAGAAGGTTCCCAGCAAAAGACTCTGTCTCACCAGATTCTTTGTTGCTTAATACCCCGGGCACCATCCTGGAAATAGAATCCATCATAACCATAGAAGGCAGTTCACCACCTGTCAGCACATAATCTCCAATGGACACGTAGTCTGTAACGATCTCCTCAAGAACACGTTCATCAATACCTTCATAATGACCGCACAAAAAAACCAGATTCTCTTCTTTTGCCATCTCTCTGGCCATTTCCTGATTAAACACCCTGCCTTGGGGAGTAAGATAAACAACTCTTGGCCTTTTCCCGATACGCTGTACCACTGACTCATAGGCAAGATAAACCGGTTCAGCCTGCATCAGCATTCCTGCGCCGCCGCCGTACGGATAATCATCCACTTTCTGGTGCTTATTATAGGCAAAATCCCGGATGTTCACAGCTTCTATGGACAAATAACCGGCTGCAATTGCCCGGCCTGTAATGCTGGTATTCATCCCGTTCCGAATCATCTCCGGAAATAGGGTCAGTACATGAAAATTCATTTATACCAGTCCTTTCATCAGATGTACAGTCATAATATTTTTTTCAATGTCCACATCCAGAATACACTGGTGAATGGCAGGGAGAAGAAGTTCTTTGCCCTGTGCATCCTGAACCACATAAACATCATTAGCACCTGTTTCCATTACATCCTTCAGAATTCCCACAGAAGTCCCATCCTCTGTCACAACCTTCATTCCGATCAGATCTGCAATATAATACTCATCTTCTTCCAGATCCTGTGCTTCCTCTCTGGGGATCCACAACTCTTTGCCTTTATATTTCTCTATATCATTAATATTATCAATATTTTTAAATTTCAGGATCACAAGATTCTTGAAAAACTTTACATTCTGGATGTAAAGCTGTTTCTTCTCCCTGCCTGTATCCAAAAAAACATATTCAAGATCAGGAAAGCGTTCTGCATCCGTTGTAGGATATACCTTTACTTCTCCTCTCACACCATGTGTGGTAGTGATCACACCTACTTTTAATAAATCTTCCATCACCAAGCTCCTGTCTGTGTACTTATCAATAAAAATACGAATATTCCTCATGCATCTGACCGCATCCTTGCGGAGCGTTTTTTCTAATAGGAACATTACAGAGTAATTTCCTATTACAAAAAAAGGCTGTTGCATCCATACTATTGCAACAGCCCCTGAAAACTATTTCATTGCAGAATATCTACAATCACTTTTTTGCTGCTTTTGGAAGAAGCCGCTTTTACTACAGTACGGATTGCCTTGGCGATCCTGCCCTGACGTCCGATGACCTTACCCATATCAGAAGGTCCCACTTTTAATTCGATGACGATCACATCATCTTTCTCTGTCTCAGTAACGACTACTTCATCCGGATTTTCAACAAGAGATTTTGCAATTACTTCAACTAATCCTTTCATCACATACCTCCCTGTCTCGTCCTTTTGGGGACGTCACAGAAATACCCTCTCCGGTATTTCTTATTTTTCGATTCCGGCTGCTTTGAAAAGCTTAGCAACAACTTCTGTTGGCTGAGCACCTACAGAAAGCCATTTTTTAGCTGCTTCCTCATCAATTTTGAATACACTTGGATCAAGGTTAGGATCGTAGGTACCAATCTCCTCGATACATCTTCCATCACGTTTGCTGCGGGAATCTGCAACAATGATTCTATAGAAAGGTGCTTTCTTCTGTCCCATTCTTCTTAATCTGATCTTAACTGCCATTTTTGTTTTCCTCCATTTTTTGATTATGTGTTGTTTTTGATTATTTATTATAAATAATTTATGTTAAAAAGGAAGCTTGAAGCCACCTCTTTTACCACCTTTTTTGCCACCCATCATACCGGGCATCTGCTTCATCATCTTCTTGCTCTGTTCAAATTGCTTCACAAGACGGTTGACTTCGGAAATATCCACGCCAGCCCCTTTGGCAATACGATTCTTACGGGATACATTCAGGATTCCCGGATTGCTCCGTTCCTGAATCGTCATGGAAAGTATAATGGACTTGGTCCTGTTCATCGCACTTTCATCGATCATCCCTTCAATGTCTTTCATCTTGGCGCCCATACCGGGAAGCATGTTCAGGATACTTCCTATCCCGCCCATCTTATTCATCTGATCCAGGCTGGTAAGATAGTCATTAAAGTCAAAATCCATTTTCTTAAGCTTCTTGGACATCTCCTGTGCCTGCTCCTGGTCTACAGAGGCTTCCACCTTCTCGATCAGACTCATCACATCACCCATACCTAAGATCCTGGATGCCATCCTGTCCGGATAAAACTGTTCCAGATCTGTAAGCTTCTCACCCATACCAACGTAAAGGATAGGCTTGCCGGTAACTGCCTTGATGGAAAGGGCTGCACCACCTCGGGTATCTCCATCCATCTTGGTAAGGATCACACCGTCAATCCCCACCTTATCAGTAAAGGTCTTGGCTACATTTACTGCATCCTGCCCTGTCATGGCATCCACAACAAGAACAGTAGCATCTACTTGAACATTCTCCTTAATATCTGCAAGCTCCTGCATCATATTCTCATCAATATGAAGACGTCCTGCAGTATCAATGATCACAACATTCTGCTGATGTTCCTTTGCATGACCGATGGCAGCTTTGGCAATGTCTACAGGCTTCTGTTTGTCTCCCATGGAAAAAACTTCTACGCCCTGCTTCTCACCATTTACCTGAAGCTGTGTAATAGCTGCCGGCCGGTATACATCACAGGCAACCAAAAGCGGACGCTTGCCTTTTGCCTTCAGCTTACCTGCAAGCTTGGCCGCCGTAGTGGTCTTACCAGCTCCCTGAAGACCTGCCATCATGATCACTGTCATATCATTGCCTGGCTTAATAGGAAGCTCTGTAGTCTCACTGCCCATCAGGCTTACAAGCTCGTCATTTACGATCTTGATCACCATCTGTCCCGGATTCAGACCATTCATTACATCCTGTCCTACTGCACGCTCCTGCACAGACTTGGTAAACTGCTTGACCACCTTGAAATTGACATCTGCTTCAAGAAGAGCCATCTTAACTTCTTTCAAAGCGATCTTAACATCTTCTTCTGTCAGCCTGCCTTTACTTCTCAGCTTTTTGAATACATTCTGTAATTTTTCTGTCAAGCTTTCAAATGCCATGTATTATAACTCCTCTAATATCACATTGGAAATCGCTGCAATCTCTTCAATCCCGGATTCTTCAGCAATCTGATGGATCCGCTTTACCTGCTTTCGTATATTCAGAAACTTGTCAACTAAATGAAGCTTCTCTTCATACTCCTCCAGTGCCTTGTCGCATCTCCGGATCATATCGTGTACTCCCTGTCTGGAAATTCCCAGATCCTGTGCTACTTCACTTAAGGAATAATCCTCCAGGACAACATTCGTATACACCTGCTGCTGCCTGCTGGTAAGAAGTTCACCATAAAAATCATACAAAAGTGTACGCTCTACAAACTTTTCCATTCGTAATCACCTTGTGTATCTTACCGTATTTGCATCCGGATGTCAAGTGTTTTTTCTTGACAGATATATAATTCTGCCTGTTAAAGGCTGGCGCGGATCACTTTTGGTCTGCAGCCAGCTGTTTCCAGTGCTTTTACGATCTGGTTCTTATGATCTGTGCCAAATGCCTCCAGCGTGATCTTCAGTTCAACAGCCGCATTACGGTTGGTGCTTACAAACTGATTATGTTCAAGCTTGATAACATTTCCCTGATTCTCTGCAATAATGCTTGCTACACGTACCAATTCACCTGGTTTATCCGGAATCAGCACAGATACAGTAAAGATACGATCTCTCTGGATCAGCCCATGCTGAACAACAGAAGACATAGTGATCACATCCATATTGCCACCGCTTAAAATAGAAACCACTTTCTTGTTCTTGAAATCAAGATGACGAAGGGCTGCTACCGTAAGAAGTCCGGAGTTTTCTACAACCATCTTGTGATTTTCAACCATATCCAGGAAAGCAACGATCAGTTCATCATCCTCAATGGTGATGATCCCGTCCAGATTCTTCTGGATATAAGGGAAGATTTTGGAACCGGGCGTCTGAACAGCAGTACCATCTGCAATAGTATTTACATGAGGAAGGGTAACCACTTCCCCTTTCTCAAGAGATGCTTTCATGCAAGCTGCACCGGCCGGCTCTACACCAATCACTTTGATATGGGGATTCAGAAGCTTTGCAAGTGTGGAAACTCCTGTAGCAAGTCCGCCGCCTCCAATAGGCACAAGAATGTAATCTACCAGCGGAAGTTCCTGTACGATCTCCATAGCAATGGTTCCCTGACCTGTAGCTACTGCCGGATCATCAAAGGGATGGATAAAAGTATATCCTTCTTTTTCTGCCAGTTCCAGTGCAAATGCACAGGCTTCATCATATACATCCCCATGAAGGATCACCTTTGCTCCATAGCTTTTGGTACGCTCTACCTTGATCAGGGGTGTGGTGGTTGGCATGACGATGACTGCTTTTACCCCATATTTATGTGCTGCATAGGCAACGCCCTGAGCATGGTTTCCTGCAGAAGCAGTGATCAGCCCTTTGCTTCTCTCTTCTTCCGTCAGTGTACTGATCTTATAATAAGCACCACGCACCTTATATGCTCCTGTACGCTGCATATTTTCAGGTTTAAAATAAACCTTATTTCCAGTCATTTCTGAAAAATAACTGCTTTTGATCAGCTTTGTCTCCTGTGTCACCTGTTTCACGATCTCTGATGCCTGTTCAAAACTGTCCAGTGTCAACATTGTGCTTCCTCCTCGTCTGCCGTCAGCAGAATTTTAATTTAGTATCATCGTTGGAGGCTTTTGCCCCCAACATCATTTTGTAGCAAATCGTAACTATGCCCATAAAGAACAGTTACATTAGTTTTTTTAATAAATTTAGTTTTTACAGGTAAGTTTGGTTTTTATAAGTAGGCTTATTTTTTATAAGTAAGTTTGTTTTTTATCCAGAAAGTATATTTTGGCTTTACTTTGTAATACTTGTTTTTTCCTTTGATCTTAAGACTGTAAGCAGATTTTTTATTTACATGGATCCTTACAGAATCAGATGTTTTGCATTTGTAAAAGCTACAGCTGTCGATCACCAGGCTTACTTTACCGGATTTCAGGTTTTCACTGTAAATATTGTGTGCCTTATTATTCTTAAAAATACACTTCTTGATCACCGCACGGGTGTTACTATCATTTACAAGAAGCCCTGTTGCTGCATTGGCACGGAATTTACAATTTGTAAATGTTCCTTTAGAACCGCCAACAAGGATAACCCCATCATGTTTATCTTTCAGTCCGTTTTTGTAAATATCGCAATTAGTCATTGTAACATTGCACACAAGTGCTGTACCAAGACCATGACGTCCATTATTGTAAAGCTTACAATTTGTAACAAATGCTGTACCATTCTTTACGGAAATACCACATTCACGGTTGCCATTCAGCTGAGAATCTGAAATATTGAAAACAGACTTCTCATATACGCCTACTCCATGTCCCAGCCCTTGCTTTGGATATCCGGAACCATTATTCAGGATCTTGCAGCCTTTGGCTGTAACCTGACATTGACCAGACAGTCCCATACCAATGCTGGTACTCTTGGAAATGGTTACATTTTCCAGGTATGCGGTCGTTGCACGTAATTTAATACCATTCAATCCTGATTCCACATTCATATTAAGAAGACGGATATCAGATCCGCTGTTGCCTGAAATAACAGTAGAACCCGCCCTTCCTCTCCAGGTACCGCCATCTATCACTGCACCTGAAGCCCCGGTCAGGTTGATCAGCTTGCTGCCTGTACCTGTTACAACCGTCTGCTCATCAGCAGCCAGCACCATCCTGGATGCAAGTTTTACCGTACCGTGGACTGTATAAGATCCTGCTGGAAAATAAAGCAGTTTTTTACCACTGTTTTTTCTTGCTGCACGTAAAGCAGATGAAATAGCAAAATCACAGGCCTGTGCTCCTGTAGGGTCTGCCCCGTATTCAGTCACATTATAAACGGTATAATCTCCATAAGCTTCAGATACTGCCGCATGTGTTATCTGAGGATATCCAGCCAAAATCAGTACTGCAAGCAGCAGAAAACAGATATTTCTCCATGTTTTTTTCATATTCTACCTCCTTACACGATCCCGTGTTTATTCATTATCTTCTCCGTTGCTTCGGGCTCTTTCATCAACATTGAACAATGCATTCACAAATTCGTTGGCATCAAATTTCTGCAGATCATCAATACTCTCACCTACACCGATATATTTGACCGGAATATCCAGTTCAGACTGGATTGCCACTGCAATACCACCTTTGGCTGTACCGTCAAGCTTGGTAAGGATGATCCCGTTTACATTGGCAACTTCAGCAAACTGTCTGGCCTGTACAAGAGCATTCTGTCCTGTGGTGCCATCCAATACAACCAGAGTCTCCAAATATGCTTCCGGATATTCTTTCTCAAGAATCCGGTAAATCTTCCGAAGCTCTTCCATCAGATTCTTCTTATTGTGAAGACGTCCTGCTGTGTCACAGATCAGCACGTCAGCATTTCTTGCTTTTGCTGCAGCCACTGCATCATATACTACTGAAGCAGGATCTGCTCCTGACTGGCCACCGATAATATCCACACCTGCACGATTGGCCCACTGGGTCAGCTGTTCTCCCGCTGCTGCACGGAAGGTATCTGCTGCTGCAAGGATCACTCTCTTCCCCTGATCCTTTAATTTACCTGCCAGCTTACCTACAGATGTAGTCTTGCCCACACCATTTACACCGATCACCAGGATCACTGACTTACGATTCTCAAATTCATAGTCTGTGCTGTCCACATACATCTGTTCTTTAATACTGTCGATGAGAAGTTCCTTGCACTCCATAGGATCCTTGATATGCTTCTCTTCTACCTGAGTTTTCAGATTTTCAAGAATAGCTGTAGTGGCATTGATCCCAATATCTCCCATGATCAGGATCTCCTCCAGCTCCTCGTAAAAATCATCATCAATACTGGAATATCCGCTGAAAAGGGAGTCAAACCCTTTCACAATGTTGTCACGGGTCTTGGTAAGACCACTTACAAGCCTTTTAAAAAAGCCTTTTTTCTCCTCTGCCATATCCCATTCCCTCCTTACTGCGTTAGCTGGTTCTCCACAAGGTCAACAGACACAAGAGTGGATACTCCTTTTTCCTGCATGGTGATACCGTACAGTCTGTCTGCTGCATTCATGGTTCCCCTTCTATGTGTTATTATAATAAACTGTGTGTTCTTCGTCAACTTCTGCAAATACCCGGCAAACCTTCCTACATTGGAATCATCCAGGGCTGCCTCGATCTCATCAAGAAGACAGAACGGTGAAGGCTTCAGGTTCTGGATTGCAAATAAAAGGGCAATTGCAGTCAATGCCTTCTCACCACCGGACAGCTGCATCATATTCTGCAGCTTCTTGCCTGGTGGCTGGGAAATAATCTTAATGCCAGCTTCCAGGATATCCACATCTTCTTCCAATTCCAGAGTACCCTTGCCTCCCCCAAACAATTCCTTGAAGGCTTTGTCAAACTCTCTCTGGATATCTCTGAATTTTTCGGAAAACTGCTGACGCATGCCTTCATCCAATTCCCGGATAATATTTTCAAGCTGAGCCTCTGCTTTTTTCAGATCCTCATACTGGCCGGAAAGGAATGCATGACGTTCCTGAAGATTTTTATAATCCTCAATAGCATTTACGTTTACAGAACCAAGCTTTCTGATCTCATCCTTTAACTGTGTGATCTGCTTCTTCATTTCCTTCAGGTCTGTATATTCTTCCTTTCGATATTGAAGAGCATTATTAGGTGTGATCTCATACTCCTCCCACATATAGGAAATCTGAGCCTCCCGGCTTTCCTCCAGCTTTTCCATCTGGCTTTTCAGGCGGAAGCATTCTTTATCTAGCAAGGAAATCTGGCCGGACAAATGATCCCTTTTTTCAAAAAAGGCTTTATGGCTGGTGTTTTTCAGATCCTTTTCTTTCTGCCAATTCTCCAGCTGCTGTCTGTCTGCCTCTTCCTGGCCGCCAAATCCGGACACTGCTTCTTTCAGCTCTTCCACAGATCTGCGCTTATTTTCCATCTCCTGATTTCCCTGCTTCAGGGTTTCCAAAATAGTCTGTTTTTCCTGCACAAGTCCTTGGATCTCAGAAATAAGACGGGAAAGATTCTCAGTTGCAAAGCTTTCTTTCTGCTGGGTGGTAGATGCTTCCAGACGAAGATCTTCCAGCTTTCTTTGTACTGAACTTTCTTCATTTTTCCATTCTTCCAGTTCCTTCTGCCTTGTCTCGATATAGGTTTCCAGTTCTTTCTCATCTTGTCTGGAAGCTTTTAATTCTTCATCGATTTTGTCATGATCCTGCTTGATCTCACTTATCTGTCTGCGGATCTGCTCCTGATCCAGACGGATTCTTTCATATCCATCACGGATCTCCTGCTCTTTATCATTTAGCTGTACCAGATTCATTTTTGCAGTATTCTGTGCTACGTATTTGCTGCGCAGCTGTTCCTGCAGCTGTGAAATCTGCTCACGGAGCTGATTGCGGTTATGCCTGTTCTCTTCCATAGAAGCAGCCAGACGGCTTACCTCTTCCTTTTGGGCAGCCACCTTTCCTTCCAGTTCCTCGATCTCCCTGCGCCTTCCCAGAAGATTGCTGTTATTCTTAAACGCACCACCTGTCATGGACCCGCCCGGACTTAAGGATTCTCCCTCAATGGTTACCATACGCAGGCTGTGGTGATACTTTTTTGCAATGGCAATTGCATGGTCAATCTGATCCACTACCAGGACTCTGCCAAGAAGGTACCTGGTAAGCCCTGTATATTCTTTCTCTGTGGTAACCAGATCAGAAGCCAGGCCTATCACACCCGCCTCCTTTAATGCATCTTTCTGACTGAACTCACCTCTTGTATTAATGCTGTTCAAAGGGAGAAATGTGGCACGACCGAAACGGTTCTTCTTCAGGTATTCGATCATCCTTTTTGCAGTCTGCTCATTGTCAGTAACAATATTCTGGATACTTCCTCCAAGGGCTGTCTCAATGGCGATCTCATACTCTTTGTTAACCTGGATCAGATCTGCTACCACACCACGGATGCCGGATACCCGGTCTTTCTGCTCCATGACCCTGCGGATACTGTTGCCATATCCGTCATAGCGTTCTGTAATATTTCGCAAGGATTCCAGCCTGGATGCTTCCCTGTGGTAGGCGGTCTGACTGATCTCCAGCTGTGTGGTCTGTTTTTTCAGATCTTCACTAAGACTATGTACCTGCTGGTCCATCTGTCTGGACTTCTGATCGATCTGATGGATCTCTTCTGTGATCTGGTCATACTCTGACTGGGCTTTTGCCCGAATGGTCTTCTGCTGGGCTTCCTCACTTTTCAGGTGAAGAATGTGTTGATTTACTTCTGCCTTACGAATCCCCACCTGCTCCATCAAAGTATCAAATCTCTGCGCCTTTCCTTTTGTGGTAGCTCTGGAATTCAAGATCTCTATGATCTCGTTCTTGCCGTCTTCCACTGCACTTTCACACTGGGAGATCTGTTCCTGCACCGTATGCAGTCTGTCTTCCTGGTCTGTCAGCCGTTTCTGAGCTTCTTTTACAATGGTATGAAGAGATCCCTTCTCTTCTTCTACTTCAGATCTGGCCTGCTGTCTCTGCTTCAGATCCTCTTCCACAATTTCCAGACGGTTCTTAAAATGTGTATCACTTTGCAAGCCTGCCTGGATCTGCTCGTTTAAAACATTGATCTGGCCTTCCAACTGCTGCTTTTGCAACGCATTTTGCTGGGTCTTTTCCCTCAGCTCATCCATCTGCCGGTTCAGTTCTTCCAGTTCCTGCTCCAGACGGTCATACTCTACCTTTGTATGCTGGTATTCTCTGTTGGTATCTTCAAGCTGTACAGATGCCGTTTCATTCTTCTCTCTTAACACCAACAGATCCTTTTCTGTCTGCCGGCTTTCCAAAAGGAACATATTTACATCCAGTTCCCTTAAGCTGTCCCTTTTCGCTAAATAGATCCTTGCCGTTTCAGACTGACGTTCCAAAGGTCCAAGCTGCTTGGTAAGCTCGCTTAAGATATCGGTTACACGAACCAGATTCTGTTGTTCATCCTCCAGCTTTTTGATGGTGGTATTTTTCCTGCGTTTATACTTGACGATTCCTGCTGCCTCATCAAACAGTTCTCTTCGATCCTCTGGCTTTCCGCTTAAGATCTTGTCGATCTGTCCCTGTCCGATAATGGAATAGCCTTCCTTTCCGATACCGGTATCATAAAACATCTCATTAATATCTTTCAACCTGCATGCACTGCCGTTGATCAGATATTCACTTTCACCGGAGCGGTACAAACGCCTTGTAACTGTTACCTCATTAAACTCCACTGGCAGCTTATGGTCACTGTTATCCAGCGTAATGGCAACGGAGGCAAAGCTTAATGGCTTTCTTGTCTCTGTTCCTGAGAAAATAACATCTTGCATATTGCCGCCTCGAAGCTGCTTGGCACTCTGTTCTCCAAGAACCCAGCGTACCGCATCACCAACATTGCTTTTTCCGCTGCCGTTAGGCCCTACAATACCAGTAATGCCATTGTGAAATTCAAAATTGATTTTCTGTGCAAATGATTTAAATCCCTGCACTTCAATATTTTTTAAGTACATATTTTACCTATGGCCCTTTATTTTCTCAGTTTTCGGATTGCCTCATAAGCAGCTGCCTGCTCTGCAGCTTTCTTGGTGTGTCCGGTGCCCTGTCCCATTACCTGGTCATTCACCAGCACTTCCACTGTAAAGCTTTTGTTGTGATCCGGTCCTGATTCTCCCACAAGGCGGTATTCTACTCCATGACTCAGATTCTCCTGGACAATTTCCTGCAGGATGGTCTTGCTATCATAAAAGAGCTGCTTATGCTCCAGGTCATTCAGTATAAAATCCAATACAAACTCCTTTGCATTAGCAAAACCACCGTCCAGATAAATAGCCCCAAGAAGAGCCTCTGTTGCATCTGAGACAATAGAATCCCTGTTCCGTCCTCCTGTAAGTTCCTCTCCTCTGCCAAGGAGCAGATACTTAGGCAACTCAAAATCCCTTGCACAAAATGCAAGGCTTGGCTCACATACCAGGCTTGCACGTTTCTTTGTTAATTCTCCTTCCGGAAGCTTTGGATATTTTTCAAAAAGAAAATGACTGCTGATCAGTTCCAGCACTGCATCTCCTAAGAATTCCAGCCGTTCATTACAGCCTCCTTTTCCAAGCTTTTTTTCATTTGCATAAGAGCTATGGGTCAAGGCTTTCACAAGAAGGGTTTTATCTTTAAAGCTGTACCCGATCCTGCTCTCCAATTCCGTTAAATTCGTCTCCATATTATCTCCTTATTATAACAAATCATCCTATTGCAAACATTACTGAGTAATTTCCTGCTACACACAAGAAAGGGCTGCCGTTCCAGGCTGTCCCCAAAACCGGCAATCCCTTCTCAAGAATGCCTCGGCATTCTTGCTGCGAGGTGCGCGTCATGCAATTGCATGACATACTTCTCCTGCGCACCTCTGCAATCCTGCCGGAGGCTATAACAGCTGGGGGATTGACTCCCACCACTGATACCAGCTTGTTGCTCACCACCTATAGAGGTGGGAGTCATCTCCCAGCTGTTATCCTTACTCTTTAGATGTGTCAGCCATCTCCAGAATATGTTCCCCGATCTTTTCATTGATCCGCTGCTGTTTAAACTGAACACACTGGAAAATCCCGTTTTTGATCTCTATGGATCTGGCACTTCCATGACATTTTACCACAAGCCCTTTAAGACCAAGAAGTGGTGCTCCGCCATGCTCTGTCACATCAAAGGATTTCAGGGTCTTCTTAAGTGCAGGCTTGATCAGAAGTGCCCCCAGCTTGCTGCGGAAACTGGACATCAGGCCGCCTTTGATCTTCTTCATCAGTGTGCCTGCAAGCCCTTCATAAAGCTTCAGGATCACATTGCCTACAAAGGCTTCGCATACCACTACATCTGCATATCCGGAAGGAATATCCCTTGCTTCAATGCTTCCGATAAAATTAATACCAGGGCATGCCTTCAAAAGGGGAAATGTCTCTTTTACAAGTGCATTTCCCTTTTCTTCCTCTGCACCAATATTCACGATGGCTACTTTGGGATTCTTGATCCCCACTACATTCTCCATGTAAATAGATCCCATTTTGGCAAACTGTACCAGATGGGAAGATCTGGCATCAACTGTAGCACCGCAGTCGATCAGAAGGGAAACTCCCTTCTCTGTAGGAATCAGAGGTGCCAAAGGCGGCCGCTCTACTCCTTTAAGTCTGCCTACAAGTACCTGACCTCCAACAAGAATGGCACCTGTACTTCCACAAGATACAAATGCATCTGCCTCCTGGCGCTTTACCATCTTAAGTCCTACTACAAGTGAAGAATCCTTTTTCTTCTGGATGGCCATAACCGGCGGTTCAGCTGTCTGGATCACCTCTGTGGCTGGTACCACCTGGATCCTGTCCTTAGGATAATCAGGATATTTCGCAAGCTGGGCATGCACTTCATCCTCAGGACCTGTCAGGATCACCTGGATATCTTTTCTTTCCGTAACCGCTTCTACGGCTGCCTTTACAGGCTCCTGAGGTGCATAATCGCCTCCCATTGCATCTACAACTACTTTTACCAATTCTGACATTTATAATTACCTCCTGAAAAAAGCGAAACTGCTTTCTGGATTTAGTATTCCCTGTGGCCAACTGTCCTAACATACGCTTACAGTTACTCCGTATCTTACTATACTAAAAACAAGGCGCAAAAGTCAATAGCATTCCTCTATATGCTCCGGCGGCATTCTGTTATCCGCCAATCTCACACATAGCCCTTAGTTCTTCCTTTTCTTTCCTTTCGTCCTTTTGTTCTTCCAGGAAATGATGGCACATAGGTTTTTCTTTTACTGCCTTAAGGATCATCTGTTTCAGCGTTTCTTCTGATGCCCCTTTTTGCAGGTAAGGCATAAGATCACAGCCTGCCTGATACTGAAGACAGGTTTTCAGATATCCGTCACTGGTCAGCCGGATCCGGTTGCACTGACTGCAAAATTTATGGCTTACTGCACTGATGAAGCCGATTTTTCCTTTAAATCCCTGTGCCTGATAATAATGGGCAGGACCATTTCCCAGACTGCCTTCATAAGGAATCAGCTGAGTATGAAGCTTCTTTTCCAGAAGCATCAGAATCTGATCCTCTGTGCAGCAGGTAAAATCCTTCCCATATCCGATAGGCATCATTTCAATAAACCGTACATGCAGGTCCTGATCTTTGGCAAGTAAAGCCAGATCTGCCAGATCCTGATGATTTTTTCCATAAACAGGCACACAGTTCAGCTTTGTTACAAGCTCCGGATAAGATAAGGCTGCTTTCAGACTGTCCATAACAGGAAGGAGCCTGTCCCTGCCGCTGATCTGTTGATAATGTACAGAATTCAGGGAATCAATACTGATATTGACTCCTGTAAGCCCTGCCTTTACCAACTGGGGAAGATACTTTTTCAATAAAATCCCGTTCGTTGTAAGAGTAACGCTGCGTATCCCAGGAATCTGCCTTATTTCTTTTATAAGTGCGGGAACCTGAGGCCGCAAAAGAGGTTCACCGCCTGTGATCTTGACTCTGGACACTCCAAGCTGTGCAAAACACCTGCACAGCATAAGGATCTGATCATCTGTAAGTATTTGTTTGGGCACTTTTTGTATACAGCCTTCTGGCATACAATAAATACACCGAAGATTGCACTGATCTGTTACAGAAATCCTGATATAGTCAATGGTTCTGCCATAACTGTCCTGCATACGGCTTCCTCCTTTCTTTTTTTCCTTGAAACACCTGATGATTTTTAGTATAATTTTTCCGGGAGCAGAAAGGTGCTGGTGTGTCTCCTGGTCTTCAAAACCAGTGTGGGGCATGGATTGTCCCGGGTGGGTTCGATTCCCACATGTTCCCGCCAGTAAATCATATCTATTTTACAGCTTTTCAGTTATCCAATTTACAGCTTTTCAGTTATCCAATGCTGCGTGCCAGGATTCTTTTCTTTCCATTCCAGCTGGTAAAATGCTCTTTGTCGTAGCTTTCCAAAAGAGTAATGGCACACTTTCTTGAAATACCAAGTATGTCCCTGAACATTCCTGTAGGGATCTCACCATGTTGCCTAAAAAGAAAAGCAGCACATTCTTTTCCTTTCTTATAATAGGCTTTTGCCATATAATCTCCCTCTCCAAACCTGCATAAATCTCCCTGCTGTATCATTTTGAAAAAAGCCCCGGAAAATCCTGGTTCTTTCCCAAGCTGTTTTTTGACCTCACAGGTTTTAGGTGGAAAGAAACCCGCCTGCTGATACAAAATGCAGATCTTTTTCATGGTTTCACCGGATTCCTCTGGCTTTTGGCATACCTTTTCCCGTCTAACCTTATCGCAAAGCTGTATTACTACACCGCCTCCAATGGTTTCTGAAGGAGAGTATTTCCGAAGGATCAGATGATCTCCAGGCTTTATATAAAGTTCTTTTTCCAAACGAAGCTGTGCCTGGCATTCTTCTCCTGGAAAAATCTGTTCCTTACCTTCCAGAAGTATCCTGCCCTGAAATGTACCACAGCCCCAGCATACCTGTATACGACTGTTATTTTTTACAGGTTCTTTTAAGCTTTTTACGGTCTGAAACTGTATATTTATTCTCCCTGCAGGCTTTTGACTGCCAGGCTGTGCCAGTACCATGCCTCTGGAAATCTGCTTTTTTTCTATTCCCGGCAGATTCACTGCCACCCTGGTGCCAGCCTGTACCCATTCAGCCTGTTTTCCAAAGATCTCCAGCCTGCGGATCTTAACTTCTTTACCTTTTGGATACAGGATTCCTTTTGCACCTGCACAGATCCTTCCCTGAACCAAGGTACCTGTAATTACAGTTCCAAACCCTGGCACTGTAAAAGCACGGTCAATAGGCAGAAAATAAGGCAGAGAAAGGTCTTTTGGCGGCAGCATTTTGGCAAGCTGTGACAGCTCCTTTCGTATGGTCTTGATCCCTTCACCAGTAAGTATGCTGGTTTCTATGATGGGTGCCTGTTCAAGGAAAGTCCCTTTTACAAGGGTTTCTATATCCTGTCTCACCTTCTGCTTTTGCGTTGCATCAGCCAGATCACATCTGGTAAGGGCGATCAATCCTTTTTTGATCCCCAGAAGTGACAGGATCTGCAAATGCTCTACTGTCTGAGGCATGATCCCCTCATCAGCTGCCACCACAAATAAGATGATCTCCATTCCCCACACACCAGCCAGCATATTCTTGATAAAGTGCTCATGCCCCGGTACATCGATAATCCCGCCAAGGATCTCTTGTCCCAGATCCACAGGGGCAAATCCAAGATCAACCGTCAGGCCTCTTTGCTTTTCTTCCAGAAGCCGGTCTGTATCCACCCCAGTCAACGCTTTTACCAAACAGGTTTTCCCATGATCCACATGTCCTGCTGTCCCAATGGTAACGTACTGCATCCACTCACCTCCTTGTGAGGAAGAACATTTCTCCGGCTTTCTTAAATATCAAGAACTTTTTTGATTATCTGTGTCAATTCCTTCATTTCTCCCGGAAATATGGTCCGCATATCCAGAACCACCTGGTCTTTCTCAATTTTCCCGATTACCGGAGGCTCACTGTGGCGCAGCCTTTCTTCTATCTCCATCACAGAATACCTGGATGAACGGATAGACAGGCCTTTTCCTGGCAGATCCTTTCCCGGCATACTGCCTCCACCTGTTGTTCCTAGAGTGTCGATCATCTGAAGCTGCACATGATCTCCTACTTCATGTTCCAGGCTTTTTAATAAAGCATCTGCCATCTGTTCCATCTGTTCCAGGCTCCGGCTGGTCATTTCCAATACCGGGATCTTTTGTTTTTCAGATTCCTTGTACAGCCTTACTGTTTCATCCAGCACAGCTGCCGTGAATTTATCAATCCTGAGCGCACGCATCAGAGGATGCTTTTTTATCCTGTGGATCAGTTCTCTTTTTCCTGCAAGTATCCCTGCCTGCGGCCCGCCCAGCAGCTTGTCCCCACTGAAGGAAACCAGGTCTGCCCCCTGAGCCAGAACTGACCTGACTGTCTCTTTTGGGTCCGTTCCGGGAATATAGCCCAGATCTCCGCTGCCCAGATCCACCAGCAGATACAGCTGACGCTTATGTGCTTCCTCTGCCAGCTCTTTTACTGAAGGTGTACAAGTAAAACCTGTGATCTGGTAATTACTGGTATGCACCTTCAGGAATGCAGCCGTGTTCTCTGTAACTGCGCCGGTATAATCTTCAAGGTAAGTTCGGTTTGTAGTGCCTACCTCAACAAGGATTCCTCCGCTTTGCTCCATAACCTCAGGAATCCTGAATTTCCCTCCGATTTCCACCAGTTCCCCTCTTGAAACACAAACTTGACGTTCAAAAGCCAATACAGTAAGCATAAGAAGCACTGCAGCTGCATTATTATTGACCACTGCTACTGCCTCAGCGCCTGTAAGACTCTCCAGATCCTGCTGAAAGGAAGCCAGCCTGCTTCCCCTTTTTCCTGTTTCCAGATCCAGTTCCAGATTGGTATACCCGGTCATCAGCCGTGCCACATGCTCTGCTGTCTCCTCTCCAAAAGGTGCACGTCCCAGATTGGTGTGTAGGATCACCCCTGTGCCATTGATCACATGGGTCAGATGCCTGCGCTTCTGCTTCTTTAGTATGGCACGGATCTCTTTAAAAATATCTCCCGGGTCTTTTCCAGGATCCTGCCGTATCTGGTCTGCAGCAATCCTTGCAGCCTGCAGGGTTTCCTGATATCCGTAAGCCCGGACAAGCTGCCTGCCTGTTTCCTGAGCCATCAGCTGATCCATTTTAGGGATCTGCCGCATCCTTTTTGGATCATCCATTTTCTTTTTCCTCTTCAATTCGCTGGGCCAGATCATTTAAGTAAACCCATCTGTCCATTTTTTCCTCCAGAAGCGCTTCTGCATCTCCTTTTTCTTTCATCAGTTCCTGAAGTTTTAAGGAATTGGTGGCATTTTTAAGAATCTCCTGATCCAGATTTTCAATCTTCTCTTCCAGGCTGCTGATCACATCATCAATCGTCTCAAATTCCTTTTGTTCTTTAAAAGAAAATTTCAGCTTCTCCGGCCGGTTCTTTTTCCATTCCTTTGCAGCCTTCTTTTTATCTTCTGCAGATTTCTCCAAAGATGCCAAAGAAGCATGCACTGCTTTTTCCTGCTTTGCCTTTACATAGTCTGTATATCCGCCTTCGTATTGTACCAGATGGCCATCCCCCTCAAATGCAAAAATCCGATCCACTACATTGTCCAGAAAATATCGGTCATGGGACACTGTGATCACAATCCCGTTAAAAGAAGACAGATAATCCTCTAATATAGTTAATGTAGGGATGTCCAGGTCATTTCCCGGCTCATCCAAAAGCAGCACATTTGGTGCTTCCATAAGGACTTTCAGCAGATATAAACGCCTTTTCTCACCACCGGACAGTTTCTGGATGGGAGTATACTGCATGGCGGAGTCAAAAAGGAAGCGTTCCAGCATCATAGAGGCTGTGATCTTTCCATCTCTGGTAGGAATATACTCTGCCACATCACGGATATAATCGATCACACGCTGGTTGTTGTCCATATCCGGTACTTCCTGGGCAAAATATCCGATCCGGATCGTTTCACCTACCTCTACTTCTCCCTGGTCCGGCTGTACCACACCTGCGATCATACGGATCAATGTGGATTTTCCGCAGCCGTTTGGACCAATGATCCCCAGTCTCTGCCCTCTCAGTACAATATAATCAAAATCATTTACCAGCACCTTATCCTGATATTTCTTTGTAAGATGATGAAGAAGTATGGTTTTTTTCCCCATTCGTGTTTCTACGGAATCCATTTCTACCGTCTGCTCTGCCAAAGGTGTGGTTCCATTTTTCAGGGCTTCCAAACGTTCCAGACGTGCTCTTTGTTTGGTGCTCCTGGCTCTGCATCCCCGCTTTGCCCATTCCAGTTCCATTCTAAGCACACTGCGGCGTTTCCGGTCGCTGGCAAGCTCCATTTCCTCTCTTTGGGCTTTCAGTTCCAGGAATCTGGAATAGTTTGCCTCATAAGAATACAAGCTCCCGTGACTGATCTCCAGGATTCTGTTTGATACCCGGTCAAGAAAATAACGGTCATGAGTGACCATGATCAGCACCCCTTTAAACCGGATCAGATAATCCTCCAGCCATGAAACCATTTCTCCGTCCAGATGGTTGGTAGGCTCGTCCAGAATCAGAATATCAGACGGATTCACCAGTATCCTGGCAAGTGCAGCCCGCTTTTTCTGGCCTCCGGACAGATGGGAAATCTTAGCCTGATGATTTGTAAGCCCTAACTTATTCAGCACATTTCCGGCCTCACTTTCCGTGCCCCACTCTTTATGCCATCTTCCATCTGCCACATAATCAAGAACGGTACTGTCTGCAGGAAACTGAGGATTCTGCGGAAGGTATGCCATGCGGACACCATTTTGCATGATCACCTGTCCTTCATCGCCTTCTTCCAATCCTGCCAGGATCCTTAGAAGAGTGCTTTTCCCTGTACCGTTGATACCGATGATCCCAATCTTCTCACCTTCCTGTATACCGCAGGATATATCATCAAAAATCACCTTTTCGCCATAAACCTTGCTGATATGTTCTATATTTAATATATTCATCCTAAAAACTCCTTGTTATCATAGCCTGGGGCTTTTGACCCATATTCCATCCTATCACAAACTGCTCATTATTTCCACTTCTTTAACTAACCAGCAATCTCCCAGCTGATATAGAAAAACATTGAAATCCCCCTGCCCTTGCATATATACTGGAAATACAGGAGGTATTAGATTATGAACATACTTACAACCCGCTGGACGAACCAGGCCGCACTTGGTAAAACACTGCAGGAATACCCAAGGCCTATGATGGTACGAAACGAATGGGTCTGCCTGAACGGCATCTGGGATTATATCATAACAGACAAACGAATCACACCTGCTGACTTTGAAGACCCGGATTCCTTTCCATTTCAGGGTCAGATCCGAGTTCCCTTTTCACCGGAGGCACCTCTTTCCGGCGTGATGCGCCAGCTAAAGCCTGATGAAACCCTGTGGTATTCCCTGACAGTTCTTCTTCCCTGGGATACCATAAATGAAACCACAGACTGTCTGCTTTTGCATTTTGGCGCAGTGGATCAGATTTGTACGGTCTACGTAAACGGTCATCATGCCGGATATCATAAAGGCGGATATCTGCCCTTCACCCTGGATATCACAAAGGTCGCTGCACGTTCCCAAAGGCTTCATCTTCTTGTATCAGTGCGGGATTTCAGTGACACATCCTATCACAGCCGTGGAAAACAAAAACTAACTCCAGGCGGCATGTTCTACACTGCCCAAAGCGGGATCTGGCAGACTGTATGGCTGGAAAAAGTTGCTGCAGACCACATTAAAAGCCTGAAACTGACTCCCAATCTGGATCATCAAAGCCTTTCCCTTAAAGTACAGGTCAGCAGTTCTGACTGCAGGCAGGAAGCCCTGTGCCAGATTTATGCTCCCTGTCTTCTTACAGAGCAGGGGGTCACTGAAAAAGCATGTCAGGAGCTTCTCTTTGAAGGCTCTATTGTTCCTGGCAAAACAGCCTGCATCCCTGTAAAGGATCCGATCCCCTGGACTTCTGATTCTCCCCTTCTTTATCCGGTACGGATCAGCTTTGGTCAGGATCAGATCTATACTTATTTTGCCATGCGCAAGCTGGATATTCAGCTAGATAAAAAAGGCATTCCCCGTTTCTGTCTGAATGATCATCCCGTTTTCCAGACTGGAGTGCTGGACCAGGGATACTGGCCGGACGGGCTTTACACAGCTCCCTCTGACCAGGCCTTGATCTACGATATCCAGACTATGAAGGAGCTGGGCTTTAACATGCTCCGCAAGCACGGAAAAATCGAAGCCGATCGCTGGTATTTCCATTGTGACCGTATGGGCATGCTGGTATGGCAGGATATGGTAAATGGCGGCAACACTTATCAATCCTGGTTTGTTACATACCTGGCAACTCTTATGAATTATCTTCGCATTCCTGTAAAAGATCACTGCCGTTTTCTTTTTTCCAGAAAAAGCTATGAAGGCAGACAGGAGTTTATCCAGGAAACCAGACAGACCATCCAGGCACTTTACAACCATCCTTCCATTGTATGCTGGGTTTCCTTTAATGAAGGCTGGGGACAATTTTCCACGAAGAAAATCAGTGATATGATCCGGAAGCTGGATTCTTCCAGACTGGTAGATCCTGCCAGCGGCTGGTTTGACCAGAACTGTGAAGATATAAAAAGCATCCATTACTATTTCTTTGGCCTGCCTCTTCCCAGAAAAGAAAGCCGGGTAATGGCTCTGTCTGAGTTCGGCGGTTATTCCTTCAGGATTTCCGGACACAGTGCCTATAATAAAATCTATGGCTATAAAAAATTCAACAGTCAAAAGGCCCTTACCAATGGGATAAAAGCACTTTTCCTTAACACTCTTCTTCCTGCTGTTCCCAAAGGCATTTCCGCATCTGTCTACACCCAATTATCAGATGTGGAAGAAGAAGTAAATGGTATCCTTACCTATGACCGTGAAATGATAAAACCTGTTCCCCATACCATAAAGAGCCTGAACCACCGGTTAAAAAGCCAAATCCAGGATCAGGCATTCTGACCAGCTTCAGGATAACTTTTGGGAAATCTTTTTAAATAATAGATAACAAACAATGCAGCAGTAATACTCCAGGAAATAGGATAGCTGAGCATAATGGTGTCGATTCCAGGATATCTGGGTACCATAGTAAACAACCAAAGGAGTCTGAGCGTACATACACCTCCACAGGTGAGTACCATAGGGATCAGCACCTTTCCAGCCCCCCTAAGTGCACCGGACAGGATGCTGATCACTACAAATATGGAATAGGCAGGAAGCATACGGAAGATCATATGTACTCCGATCTGAAGCACCTTCTGATCAGAAGTAAACAGTCCGAAAAGTTCTTTTCCAAAAAGAATGATCGTACCGCTGATGGCTACTGAGGAGAACAAGGCCATGATCATGCAGATACGCACACTCTTTTTCATTCTTGTAAATTTTCCGGCCCCGTAATTTTGTCCCACAAATGTTGTTATGGATATGCCGAAAGCATTCAGCACCATCCAGAAAAAGGCGTCGATCTTGCTTAAGGTTCCCCAGGCAGCCACAGTATCTGTACCCAGCTTATTAACATATACCTGGATGATCAAATTTGACACATTATACATGGTAGATTCAAGAGCTGCCGGTATTCCGATCCTGAGAATTGCTTTCAGATAACGGCTGTGAAAGCGAATCCTGGATGGAATCAACCGGTAGCTTTCTTTCGTTTTCAGCAGCATTACTATCACAATAACCGCACTGATCGCCTGAGAGATCACTGTTGCAGCAGCCACACCAAGAACACCCAGACCAAATCCGATCACAAGAAGAAGATCCAGGATAATATTTACAGTACATGTAATGATCAGTACATACAAAGGACGTTTGGAATCTCCTACTGCACGGAGAATCCCTGCTCCCATATTATATAGAAGGTTAAAAAGCATGCCTATAAAATAAATATGCAGATATAATACAGAATCTTCCAGCACATCTGCCGGTGTATCCATGATCTGCAGCATCCATCTGGAGCCGGCATAGCCAATCACTCCCAGCACAATGCTTCCAATGATAGAAAATGCGAATGCTGTGTGAAGAGTTTTCTCCAGGCTGTCATCATCCTTAGCCCCGTAAAACTGTGCAAGGATCACAGACGCACCAGAAGACAGGCCTACAAACAGACCGACTGCCAGGTTCACGATCACAGTGGTGGAACCGCCTACTGCAGCCAGTGCCTGTTTTCCTACAAAGCGGCCCACCACAATGGTATCTGCCGTATTATAGATCTGCTGAAAAAATGTACCGAAAACAATTGGAAAGAAAAATAAAAGCAGCTGTTTCCAGATCACTCCTTCTGTGATCTGATTCACTGCGGTTTTTGCCTCTTTTTTCATATTTACCCCCTTTTACCCCAAAACAAGGGGCTGCAACATTAACACCAGCCACGAATACTTCTTATCCATGTCCGCTGTTAATGCCACAGCCCCTTGAATCATTTCTGCAGTGTTGAATTAGTCTTCAACCTTAATGATCTCTTTTTTGTTATAGCTTCCACAAGCCTTGCAAACTCTGTGTGGCATCATCAGAGCACCACATTTGCTGCATTTTACAAGATTCGGAGCGCTCATTTTCCAGTTTGCTCTTCTCTTATCACGTCTTGCTTTGGAAGATTTATTCTTTGGGCAGATGGACATTGGTTACACCTCCTTAAATTTACTGAATATATCACTGATAGCTGCCATGCGGGGATCCTTAGGCTCATCCACACATCCGCAGGGACCGTCATTAAGGTTTTTCCCACATTGGCTGCAGATACCTTTGCAATCCTCTCTGCATAAAACCTTTAAAGGCCAGCCCATCAGTACCTCAAGATAGACCAATTGGTCCACATCCAGGTCCATACCTGTGAGATAGCTGCTCTCATCCAGATCATTTATCCGTTCTTCTTCCGTAAGCTTCATATCCAGCTTTCTCTGGATCTGAAAAGGAATATCTACTGAAACTTCCTCCAGACATCTGTCACATGGAATCGACACTGTGATCTGTCCATGTCCTGTCAGTTCCAGAATCCGGTCTCCAGTATTAGTAATACAAAGCTCTACCGGTTTCTTCGCCAGAACAGGATATGTACCTGCCTGAAAAGAAATCCGATCCATCTCAAAAGGAACGGACTGCTGTATGCACTTACCTTCACTGGATGAAATATCCGATAAATGAATCCGCATAATTATCTCCTATCCACACTCAATCAATTATACCGTTGGCTTTGTATTTTGTCAACGTATAAATTGCGGCTTTTTATGAAAAAAATGTTGCATTTTATGAAATTTGCTGTAACAGTCATAAAAATGGGGATCTGCCCAAGGCACATCCCCATTTATTCTTAAGAATGCTGCATGGAATTATTTAACAAGAGCAACTGTATCACGGCAGATTGCCAGTTCTTCGTTAGTAGGAATAACTGCAACCTTTACAGCGGAATCAGCAGCAGAAATCACTACTTCTTCTCCCATTGCCTCGTTTGCTTCTGCATCCAGCTTAACGCCAAGGAATCCAAGATATGAGCAAACCTTTTCACGGATCATGCCTACATTCTCACCAATACCTGCAGTAAATACGATAGCATCTACACCATTCATAGCTGCCACATAGCCGCCTACAAACTTGGCAATGCCATAGCAAAGAACCTCAATAGCATTCTTGGCATCTTCGTTGCCTTCTGCAGCTGCAGCTCTCAGGTCACGCATATCACTGGATACACCGGACATACCCTGAAGACCTGATTTCTTATTCAGGACATTCATAACGCCTGCAAGATCCAGGTTCTCTTTCTTTGCAATGTACTCAACGATAGCCGGATCAATGTTACCGGAACGTGTACCCATTACAACACCTTCAAGAGGGGTAAGACCCATAGTTGTGTCCACACATTTGCCATTCTGTACAGCGCTGATGGAAGAACCATTGCCCAGGTGGCAGACGATCACTTTGGAATTGTCCTTATCAAGGCCAAGGAACTCAACCGCACGTTTGGATACAAAGCTGTGGGATGTACCGTGGAAGCCATATCTTCTTACTTTATATTTCTTATAATATTCAATAGGAAGTCCGTACAGATATGCTTTTGCAGGCATTGTCTGATGGAAAGCAGTATCAAATACACCTACCTGCGGAACTCCAGGCATAAGCTCTGCACATACGCGGATACCGATCAGGTTTGCAGGATTGTGAAGAGGTGCCAGATCATTGCACTCCTCAACAGCTGCGATCATTTCATCTGTGATGATTGCAGAGGAAGCAAATTTCTCACCGCCATGGACAATACGATGTCCGATAGCACCAACCTCTTTCAGACTGGAGATAGCACCAGTCTTGTCATTTGTCAGTGCATCCAGTACCATCTGGATAGCCTCTTTGTGAGTAGGCATGGAAGCCTCTGTGATCTCTTTGTCATTGCCAGCTTTCTGGTAAACAAGTCTTCCGTCGATACCGATCCTCTCGCAAAGACCTTTTGCAAGGACTGCCTCTGTCTCAGAATCGATCAGCTGATACTTCAGGGAAGAACTTCCGCAGTTAATTACCAATACATTCATTTTTCTACTCTCCTTAAAAAATATGGTAACAGTTTTCTATCTTCACAGTTACAAAATATGTACTTAATATGATGGGCTATAGAATCTGATGGATCAGTCCTGAGCCTGGCACTGAACAGATGTGATAGCTACTACACCTACGATATCATCTGCAGAGCATCCTCTGGAAAGGTCATTTACAGGCTTAGCTATACCCTGTGTGATAGGTCCGTATGCTTCAGCCTTTGCAAGACGCTGAGCCAGTTTGTAACCAATATTTCCTGCATCAAGATCCGGGAAGATCAATACATTTGCTTTACCGGCAACCGGGCTGCCAGGAGCTTTGGAAGCACCTACGCTTGGAACGATAGCTGCATCAAGCTGGAACTCTCCGTCAAGTGCAAGCTCTGGATACTGCTCTTTTGCAATCTTTGTAGCTTCAACAACCTTGTCAACATCTGCATGCTTTGCACTGCCCTTTGTGGAATGGGAAAGCATTGCAACAATAGGCTCTTCCTGAACGAGAAGCTTAAAGGACTCAGCTGAAGATCCAGCAATAGCAGCCAGTTCTTCCGGATTCGGGTTCTGGTTCAGTCCGGAATCTCCGAATACAAATGCACCCTTTGCACCATATTCGCAATCCGGAACAATGATCAGGAAGAATGCGGATACAAGCTTTGTGCCTGGTTTTGTCTTAAGGATCTGCAGACATGGTCTGAGTGTGTCAGCTGTAGAATGGCATGCACCGGATACCATACCATCTGCATCGCCCATCTTTACCATCATAACACCATAGTACAGATACTGGTTCAGAAGTATCTCCTTTGCCTGCTCAGGAGTCATCCCCTTCTTCTGTCTTAACTCTACTAATTTGTCAATATATCCCTGTGTCTTCTCAGAAGTCTCAGGATCAACGATCTGTGCACCGGAGATATCAAAGCCGCCTTCTGCTGCGCTCTTTTTAACCTTCTCCTCATTACCAATAAGAATCAGCTTTGCAATCCCCTCTTTCAGGACCTTGTCAGCAGCTTCCAGAGTTCTCATATCCTCTGTCTCAGGAAGTACGATTGTCTTTACGTTTGCTTTTGCTCTGTTTTTGATTACATCAATAAATCCCATAATAATTCATTAGCTCCTTTCATAAGTGTTGGCCCGACAGAAATTCATCTCAGTCGAGAAGACTCCCACCTCTTTCAGGTAGTGAGTAACAGCAAGTTCGTCTCAGTGGGAGTCCAATCTCCGACTGAGATAAACGCTCCGCGAGGATGCGCAGTGATTCTGTAAAGAATATGTCAGCTTACGCTGACCAGAATCACGCGCCAAGTCTCGCGGCTGCTCGACTTGAATTTCTCAGGCCATACCTGTAATATATTATAAACCTCCCGGTCTTGTATTTCAAGCATTTCGATGGTAGAATGTGCCATATAATCGTATTTTATGAGGTACAATTTCATGAAAACTGTAGGTATCATTGCCGAATACAATCCCTTTCACACAGGCCATAAATATCAGCTTGATCAAATCCGCCAGATGCTTCATGCGGATTATATTGTGATCGCCATGAGCGGAGATTTTGTGCAGCGGGGCACTCCTGCCCTTTTCCCAAAGCATTTACGTACCAGGATGGCTTTGTCCTGCGGCGCAGACCTGGTGGTGGAGCTGCCTGTTTCTGTTTCCACAGCCAGTGCCGAAGGCTTTGCAAAAGGAGCTGTACGTCTGCTCTTCGGCCTTGGCGTAACAGACGTTCTCTGCTTTGGCAGTGAATCCACAGATACACAGCTTCTTATGGAGCTTGCACGGATCCTGCTCAAGGAACCAGAGCCATACAGGCAGCTTCTTACAGAGAGCCTGAAAGAAGGGCTTTCCTTTCCTGCTGCCAGAAGCAATGCCCTTACCCTTTATACTCATAATCCTCAGCTTGCCGCCTTGCTTTCCAAGCCTAATACCATCCTGGGGATTGAATACTGTAAGGCGATTCTCTCCCTGAAAAGCTCCATCCAGCCTTATGCCCTGAAAAGAGAAGGCAGCGGCTACCATGACACTGATCTTTCAGATACTTTTCCTTCAGCTTCCGGTATACGCACCCAGCTTTTTAAGGAGCCTTTGGCTTGTTTTCAGGATCAGATTCCATCGCCTGCCTTTTCTGTTTTTAAAAAGGCAATTGAGGAAGGGCTGTATTTAACAGAAAGTGACCTGGATCCTCTTTACAGATATCGTCTTCTCCTGGAAACACCAGATTCTCTTCAGCAGTATCTGGATATGAACGAAGATCTTGCAAGGCGGATCTGTACCTGTGCCTGGGAATATAGCACATTTACTGAATTTGCATCAAAGGTTAAAACGAAGAATATAACCCAGACCCGCATTCAGCGTGCACTGCTTCATGCCCTGCTTCAGATCCGGCACACCCCCAGCGATTTTCATTATGCACACATTCTTGGTTTTCGTAAGGCTAGCAGCAGCCTTTTATCCCAAATAAAAAAAAGAGGCTCCATGCCTCTTCTGTCAAAAGCAGCAGATGCAGCTTTGCTGCTTCCCCCTGCAGATAATGCTCTGTTTCAGGAGACTGTTTTTGCTTCCAATCTGTATCAGACCATGCTTTCACAAAAAACCGGCCAGCCATTCATTCATGAATACAGCCAGCCGGTGGTCATTTTATAATGATTTAATGTAACTATTTGGCAGGAAATGTGCGCATACTGACTGGTTACGATTTAATTATCTTTTCCAGAAAGCAGGATCCTGTCATTATCAAGTTCTTTTCCTGCTCCAGCATTGAATTTTTCCAGAAGGCCGGCAACTGTCAGGCCTTCTCTTTCTTTTCCGCTGATATCCAGCACGATCCTGCCGCTGTCCATCATCAGCGTGCGATTGCCCAGTTCCAGGGCTGAATACATATTGTGCGTGATCATCAGACAGGTAAGATGGTTCTCTTCCACCACTCTTTTTGTCATTGCCAGCACCTTAGCTGCAGTACCCGGATCCAGTGCTGCTGTATGCTCATCAAGAAGCAGCAGCTTGGGTGGATTCATGGTATCCATCAGAAGACTTAAAGCCTGCCTCTGTCCTCCGGAAAGAAGTCCTACCGGCTGTGACATTCGGTTCTCAAGCCCAATATCCAGAAGTGCAAGCTGTTCCCTGAACCTTTCCTTGTCTGCTTTGGATACATGAGAAAGCCATCCGCCTCTGCCAGCTGCCAGTGCAAGATTCTCCTCAATGGTCATTCCCGGTGCAGTCCCCCTCATAGGATCCTGATACAGCCGTCCAATACTTTTGGAACGGATATGCTGCGGCACAAAGGTAATATCCTGTCCATCCAGGACAATCGATCCTGAATCCGTAAGAAAATCCCCACAGATTGCATTAAACAATGTGGATTTTCCGGCTCCGTTGGAACCGATGATCGTAGCAAAATCACCTGGTTTCAAAGAAAGAGACAGATCCCTTAAGGCCTTTTTTTCATTTACAGTTCCCGGATTAAAGGTTTTGGAAATATGGTTTAATTCCAGCATCTGTCAGATACCTCCCTTCTTGTGTGTCATCCTTCTTCGTATCTGCGGCCACTGTTTCTTCAGATATGGGCCAGAGATTGCAAGGACTACGATCACAGAGGAAACCAGCTTCAGCATAAATGCAGGCATATTCAGTCTAAGCGCAATGGTATATACAAGCCTGAAAATGAAAGCACCTAAAACCATTCCAACAGCCCGAAGTAAAATACCTCCCTTGCCCAGGATGGTTCCCCCGATCAGAAGGGATGCCAGGGCGATGGTCACCATACCCTGACCAATATTAATATCTACAGACTTCTGCGACTGGGCCAGCAGGCATCCGGAAAGCGCTGTAAAGGAATTGGCCACACACAGCCCTACGATGGTTGTAAATACCGGATTAATAGAAGAAGATTTAACCATATCCGGATTGTTTCCGGTAGCCCGGATTGCAAGACCAAGTCTTGTTTTCAGGAAAAATACAAGGAACGCAACCACGACCACTACTGCGATCAATGCGATCAGGATCTCTGTCCTTCCCTGGAGAGGTGTACCTTTCAGTGCATCCTTCATCATCGTAAATACGGTGGTGGTCCTATTCATATTCAAAAGAGAAGAGCCTCCCATCACTGCAATATTCACAGAATACAACCCTGTATTCACAATGATTCCGGCAAGAAGACTGTCCACACCCATTTTCGTCTGCAGGATCGCAGTTACAAAACCGGAGCCTACACCTGCAGCCATAGCTGCAGGAATGGATAAAAACGGGTGTCCGCTGATTGCTACGGTTGCCCCTACTGCTGCTCCAAGTGTAAAACAGCCATCAGTTGACAAGTCACATACGTTCAGCATGGAATAGCTGAGAAACAGTGCCAGAACTGTAAGAGAACAAATAAGTCCCAGCTTTAATGCAGTCTCTCCCAGTGTTAGAATGGTTGCGATATTCACAATAAATTCCTCCGATCAGTCAGCATTCAGCTCGTCAAAGCTTTCAGCAGTTGTGATTTCTTTAATCTGTGTGCAGTGTGGCTCAAAAGCCGCCTTAACCTGTTCAAGATCCAGTCCAAGACCCTCACAGGTCTCTGTATTGATGGTTGCTGTACCATTATCAAAAGTTTTAACAGGTGTAGCAGCCGGATCTGCGTCATCCAGAAGGATCTGGCTTACCATGTCTGCTGTTTCCTGTCCAAGGTTCGCATAATCAACTCCATATCCCATGAAAGCTCCGTTTAACGCAAAGGAATCAGCTCCTGTATACTGAGGGATTCCTGCTTCCATAAATTTCTCATAAATTGAAAGCTCTGCTGTCATAATAGTATTGTCTGTAGGTGTAAATACCGCATCCACACCATCTGCTACCAATGCATCTGCTGCCAGCTGTACCTCATCTGTTGTGGTACCTGTACGCTCTACAACTTCAATATCTTTCTCCTCCAGGAATGCTTTTGCTTCCTCAATAGCTGCTGCAGAGGAATCCTGTCCTACATCATATAAAAGACCTACTTTTTTCACATCCGGATTCACAGCAAGGATCAGATTCATCACAGATGCTGTGTCAAGATAATCTGAAGTACCTGTAATATTTGCTCCTGGCTCTTCCAGGGATTCCACCAGCCCTGCGCCTACAGGATCTGTAACTGCGGAAAATACGACCGGTGTATCTGTGCCTTCTGTCATTGACTGCATACGCATTGCAACAGGTGTAGCTACACCAACCATTAAGTCTACGCCATCTGCCTGAAAATCAGAAATGATCTGCTCCATAACATTTGCATCTGCATTACAGTTTTCATAAGAAATATCAAAATTTACGCCTTTTTCTTTACCAATCTCTTCCAGTCTTGTCTGAAGATTATCTACGATCTGATTCAGGGATGCATCATCCACATAATTGCAGATGCCGATCTTGAAGTCATCTGCCATTACAGTTGCTGTCATCATTGCTGTTGCTGCCATTGCTGCCATTGCACATACCATCATCTTTTTTTTCATTTTCGTTCTCCTTTCTTGATCCGCTTACACTTTTTACTTTATTGGAACATTATGAAGTAATTTCCTGTAAAGTAAAAAACCGTCCCAAGACAACATATCTGCTGTTCTTGAGACGGTAATAATGTTCTTATTATCGCGGTACCACTCAAATTGATCCTTGATCCACTTTTGCATGTACTATCATACACTCCTGATTGATAACGGGTCCGGTTCCCGTCGGCTCCTACTCTGCTGTAAATGATTTCGGGCCGCCCTCAAAAGGCCATTCAGCAAACCGCTCCATACAGGCTTCCACCAATACCTGCTCTCTGTAATGTTACATGAATGCTTACTACTCTTTCTCGTTGGTTTAACTGTGATTTACTTTAGCACACTAATGCCTGAATGTCAAGCTTATTTTTAAAGCTGTTATCGTTTGTATTATTTTAAAAGCTATTATCGTTTGTATGAAAATTAACTTAGTTTCTTTGAATTGAGTTTACCCGACGACGATCCAGTCTATACCTTGAAAAAAGTGATGGAAGATTTAGGTTTTTCTGGTCTGCTGGCCAATTGTTCAGATAAGGGAAGAACCGGGTATAACCCAATTATGATGTACGCTGTAGTTACTTACGCAAACATGCGCGGAGTACGTTCTGTTGACCGTATTGTAGAATTATGTGAAAGAGATCTCGCTTTTATCTGGCTGGTCTGCTGGATTCTATTGAACTGAACTTTGCCAGGTATAATACATTTTTGCAGGAGAATGGTTATGGGCAAAAGTATGATATCGGGAATGCACAGATGTTTGTGATTGAGGGAATGGATAAAGTCCGCAGTGTAATAGAAAAGAACCGGAAACGGAAGCTGTCAAAACATAAGCAACTTGCAAATAATACAGTCATTGAGATTGATAACTGCTCTCCGCTTGAAATCCTGAAGCTGCAGAAGAACCTTAATACAATCGCCTCTGGAGAAGGGACTGAGTTCGTTTATGGAAAAGTAAAAAGAAAACCTGAGATCCAGCAGCTGTATGAAGAACTGGAGAATCTTGGTCAGCGTCTGATGGGATATAAAGAATGCTTCGAGATTATGGGAAAAGACCGGAACAGCTATTCCAAGACAGACCTGGAAGCTACTTTTATGCGGATGAAAGAGGATCATATGCTGCACTGAACGGGCAGTTAAAGCCGGCGTACAACGTACAGATCGCCGTGGAAAACTATTTTATCGTTCACGGATATGTAAGTAATGACCGGACGGATTACAATACCCTGATCCCAGTCCTGGAAAAGCACCAAAAGGCTTTTGGCAGCGTCCTGGAAGCGGTGACTGCTGACAGCGGATACTGTAGCGAGAAAAATCTGCTTTATTTAAACGAAAAAGGATAGAAAGCTATATAAAGCTGCAGGATCATGAGAAACGTAAAACACGTGCATATGCGGAAGATATCAGCAAATATTACAACATGAAGGTTGAGGTATTTGAAGATGAGCAGTTCTATATCTGCCATGACGGACGTGAACTGCGTGAAAAATCCCATGCAAACATCCAAAGTGAGCGCGGGATCCTGAAACGGCAGACACGTTCGATCCAGACGGAAGGACATTTCGGTGAGATCAAAGAAAACGAAAACTTCCGCCGTTTTAATTACCGTTCTGCAGATAAAGTGTACAAAGAATTCATGTTGTATGCGATCGGAAGGAATATAAATAAATACTATCGCTTTCTCAATGAAAAATTAAAGAAGTTTGAGGGAAAAACAACGGAAAAAACAGCTTGATCAAAAGTATGGCTGTAAAAATCCAGACAAGGGATTTTTGCGGCCAAAAATAAATTTCATCTTTCATAGAGAAAAGGATCCCTCGCAAGATAGAAGGCTAACAAATCTTGTCCTTGCAGGGATCCTTTCAATTGCTACTGAGGATGCCGAAATATGGTATTAACCGACAGCCCCGTTTGGTTATAAAATACAGTATACATAATAAATACTTATACTTTCAGACTAAGTATGACAATAATCACATCGAAAAAATCACTGGCGAAATGACAGTTTTCACTTTTCCTTTCGAGACCTTAATATAAAAAGAGCCATTCTGGTAGTATGTTCCAAACATATTCCATTTGTTGCTTTTTATCAGTATTTTCAATTTTTTAAATGATTGGCTGTGATAGCTGTAACGATATGCCTGCACACTGTTTAATTTTGTCCATGGAGCGCTTTTGTAATATCTTGTATTCCCAGTCAGCTTTGCCGTATAAGTCTTTCCATATGATTTAATGATAGAGTGGCCTTCTGCTCTACTATAGGCAAATTTGGCATAGCGGTATTTAATTTTTGATCCGTTTATCGAGGTGACCTGCACCCATTTATATCCATTTTTCCCGGGGCCATAAAAGCTTCCAGTTTTGCCATAATTAAGCCCAACCTTATTATAGGAATAATAAGAAGCTCCCCATACATTGCTGGAAAACAGCAGTGTTAAAATCAGTGTAAGCAGTAATAATTTCCTTGTTTTTTTCATATTCTCTTCCCTTTCCGTAAATTAAACATTAATCTCAAAAATAGCAGATTGCTTTTGACCGTTACTGTCATAAGTATAAAAATTAATTTTAAAATCTCCGGCATTATCTACGCCAATACACGCTTGTGCCTGGCAAAATGCGCCAACTGGCGTCTCTTGTGGATACATTGATATATCTCCAGGATATGAATATCCCATTTTTCCGAAACTGTCGACTATTCCATCTTCAAGGCTTATATATAAGCCATTCATAGCATCGTCGTCATACCCAAGATTTTCATAGGTATAGGTTACAAGATAAACAGCAGCTGGATTTTTTTCACTAAATTCATTACGATTGCTAACTTCTTCAACAGAATCCACTGTGATTTTCCATTGGTTCTCCACAACATAAGGCTCACCTATTTTATAGGAATCCTGAGAAGTAGTTTGAGATTTGGCAGATGCTTCATCGAGTTGCTTTTGAAGCTCATCTATCGTTTTTTGCATTTCAACAATTTGAGCTTCCAGTTGCTCAATTTTGTTGTCCTTTTCATCTGCGAAAACAGGTGACGAGCAGGACAAAACAAGGGAACTAGCTAAAAGCAGGGTAATAAGTTTCTCTTTCATTTAAACTTCCTCCTTATACGCTATATAAGTTTCATCTTTTTCATTACCAGATAAATCATGATATGTTATTTTTAATTTTGAAGATGCAATCGTGCTTATTTTAATTTGAAGGGTAGACTTCGCTGTCCATCTGCCAAAATCATTAATATTAAATCCATATACATATGTTTTACTGTTTGTCTTTGCTCTTTTAGAAGTTGTTCCATATGTCTGTATTGAAAAGGATACCAATAGTACTAATGTCAGAATTATACTTATTGTAATTTTCATTGTTACAACTGCTTTTTTCTGCACATTAACGGTATTTTTTTGCCGATTCCACTTTTCAGGGTAACTGTTACTGTAGCTTTTCCGGTTTTCTTCTGCGCTGTTAGTTTTCCCTTAGAGGATACCTTCACAATTTTGGTGTTGCTGGATTTCCAGGAAACTACGGAGTCTCCCTTCTGAATCTGGGTGATTTTCAAACCTGTGGTTGCCTGCTTTACTTTCAAAGTAACTGCTGCAGCATTTAATTCTAATACTGGAGAAAGCTTATCTCCTGCTACCTTTTGTTCCTTCTCTTTGCAGCTTGCACAACTTCTTTCCTACAGTTCCGGAAGGAACACATCTACCTCCTGCACGGCAATCTCATTCACTTTTTTATTGTCAACTCAAAATCCATGTGAACAAATAATTCTTTTTCGTATTTTTGATCGTAAGATATA